>JAGNMU010000051.1 GCA_017991005.1 Gemmatimonadaceae bacterium
CTGGCGACGTACGGCGCGTGGGCGATTCTGGCCAGCACGATGAGTCCGTTGTCCACCAAGTTGACCAGTATTGCGTCGGGCGTGGCCGGTGTCTCGTTCCCCGCGTATGTGGGTGCGCTGCTGGCGGGACGCCTGATTCGCACGTTGGGCCTTGCATGGCTGGTGCGGCACGGCGGCGCGTCCGCCGTGGAGCGCTGGGCGGGCTGGAAACCCACCGCCACGTCGCAGCCCTGATTCACGTGGTGCCCAGATGTGCCGGGGTCCGGTGTGCCGGGGTGGCGGGCCGCTGGTGCGGCGGCGATACTCGGAGACGTCCGAACGCACCTCGTGTCGGACACCCTCCCCCGTCCTTCCCGAGACACCCTCGCCTGTGACTATCTCCTGGATCGATTGGCTGATCGCCGCCGCGACCATTCTTGTCTGTTTTGTGCCGGCGCTGTTTCTGGCCAAACGATCACGTGAAAGCACCACGGAGTTTTTCGGGTCGGGCCGGTCGGTGCCTTGGTGGCTGGCCGGGCTCTCGATGGTGGCGACCACCTTTTCGTCGGATACGCCCAACTGGGTGACCGAACAGGTGCGCCGGTACGGTGTGGCCGGCAACTGGCAGTGGTGGGCGTTTGTGCTCACCGGTATCGCGACGGTGTTCTTCTTTGCGCGACTCTGGCGCCGGTCGGGCGTCCTTACCGATCTCGAATTCTACGAACTCCGCTACTCGGGCCAGTCGGCGTCGGTGGTGCGCGGATTTCGCGCCGTCTACCTCGGCCTCTTTTTCAACTGCTTCATCATGGGGATGGTGACGCTCGCGGCGTGCAAGATCGCGAACATCCTCTTTGGTCTCGCGCCGTGGCAGACGATCGTGATCTGCGGTCTGCTCAATGTCGCATTCGCGGCGCACTCCGGACTCTGGGGTGTGCTGGTCATCGACATGATTCAGTTTTTCATCAAGATGACGGCGGTGTTTGCGGCCGCGTGGTTTTCGCTGGTGGAAGTGGGACGTCGTCTGGCCGGTGATGCGAGCGGTTGGGTGGGACTCAAGCTGCTGGTGTCCAAACTCTCGACGCTGCAGGTGGTACAAAGCACGGCAGCCAACGCGCAGCCGGTCATGTCCACCAAAGACGGCACCGGTCAGCCGATTCTCGACATGATGCCCAACTTCAGCATGACCGAACTGGCACTGATGATCTTCATCATGCCGATCGCGATCAGCTGGTGGGCCAACTGGTATCCGGGCGCGGAGCCGGGCGGCGGGTCGTACATCGCGCAGCGCATGCTGGCGTCCAAGTCGGAGAAGGACTCGCTGGGCGGCACGCTCTTTTTCAATATCGCGCACTACGTACTGCGCCCGTGGCCGTGGATCATCACGGCGCTCTGCTCGATCATCGTGTATCCCGACCTCGCGTCCATTCAGGCCGCATTTCCCACGGCCGATGTATCGCTCATCGGACACGATTCGGCGTTTCCCGCCATGCTCAAGTTTTTGCCGGTGGGTTTTGTCGGGCTGATGATTGGCGGACTGCTGGCGGCCAACTCGTCCACGATTCTGACGCACCTCAACTGGGGGTCGTCGTATCTGGTGCACGACTTTTATCGTCGCTTCATAAAGAAGGACGCGTCGGAGTCACACTACGTGAACGTGGGACGCGTGAGCACGGTGGCACTGTACGTGGTTGCCGCGCTGCTCAGCCTCACGATGAGTTCCGCGCAGCAGGCGTTTCAGGTGTTGCTGTCGATCGGCGCCGGCACGGGCTTGTTGTACATCGCCCGCTGGTTCTGGTGGCGTGTGTCGGCGTGGTGTGAAATTGTGGCGATGGTGATGTCGCTGATCACATCGCTGGCGGTGCCCAAGCTGATGCCGGGTGCTGATTTTGCCACCACCACCATTGTGCAGGTGGGCATCACGACGATCGCCTGGTTGATCACCGCGTTTGTCGGACCGGTCACCGATCGCAACGTGTTGATTGCCTTCGTGCAGAAGGTAAAGCCAGCCGGTCCGGGTTGGACGGAACTGCGTGCCGCTGCAGGCATTTCCGACGCCGAGATTGCGCAGGAGAATCGCGTCGGTGCGGCGTTCGTGGGATGGATTGCCGGCTGCGTGGTGATCTGGTCGTCGCTCTTTGCGATCGGCAACTTCTTGTACGCGTCGGGCGATCCGTCGCGGCTCAAGAGCGCGTGGATGCTGAGCGGGGTGCTGGCGGTGAGCGGCTACGTGTTGCTCAAGGTGACGCAGCAGTTGTGGTCGGACAGTACGGCGTCGCAGGCCCGGGAGGATGCACGGGTGGAGGCGCGCAAGGGGCGGTAAGCAACCTGTTTTCGCGCTGGTTTCAGCGAGTTGTCGGTTTGTCAGTGGTCGGGCAACAGCTGAGTTGTGGGTCGTCAGTTGGAGTGGGCAGTCTTCAGTGGGTGTTCGGTACGGATCACTGATCACCCACTGATAACCGACTACCCGAACTGACAACCCAGCACTCAGCCGGTGTCCGACTAACCGACAAACTGACAACTCAGATTGTTCTCTGACGTCGAGCGTCTCCTTATCCAGCCTGAATTGCGCTGCGCGGCCTTGATGGTGCAGTCAACATTCTGAAAGCGAGTTTCGCCATGCGCACAGTGACGCTGCTCCTCTTGTCTGCGTCTCTCGTTGTCTCCGTCGCGGAGGCTCAATCGCCTGCGACAGCGACCGGCCCGAGTGGCGCACCTCACTCCCGCCTCGAGATCGGCTTCGATCAGGCGTTCGGCGCAAAACTCGTCGGTACCGGCGCCTCGTCGGAAACCGGCGTGATCTCGCTGTTCTTCGGCGGCGTATCCACCAAACACCGCTTCTCACTCGAATCGCGGCTCTCCGTGAACGACCGCCGCATCACCGGTGCGTTGTCGCGGAACTCCGTGAGTTCGGCGCTGCAGGCCAACTGGCGACTGGGCTCGCGCGACGCGGTCGCGTCGCGCGTCACCGGTGCGTTCGCCATGTTTGCCGTGTCGGCCGCGCAGGCGGACAGCTACATCGACGGCGATGTATTTCCCGGCTCGCCGACGATGTTCGGATTTGCAGCCGGTGTCGGCAAGCGGATTCCCTTTGGCAACGACGCCGTGCGGCTCACGGCGCTCGTGGGACGCGACCTCGGGTACCGGACCTCGGCAAGTGCGTACAGCATTCCGGCACGCACGTTTGTGAGTGTGCGGCTCGGATATTCGTCGCTGCATTTCTGACCAGGCGTTGGGGCGGCGCTGGCAGACACGTCGAGCCGCCTACCGCTTCTCCGTCAACCACCGCAGCACGTTCAGCACAAACTGCCCGTTCTGATGCGCGCTCGGGTTGTTGAAGCCCATCAGATTCGCCGCTTGCGGGCCGGCGCGCTGTGCGGAGAACATGGCGGCTTCTCCGGCCGCGACCACGCGGCCATTGCCGACGGTGAGTGCTGCACCGAACAGCAGACTGTCGGCCGCGATGGTTGGCGTACTGGCGGTGAACTGCCAGGCCGTGGTGGGCATACTGACACGGGCGCCAGCAGGAATCTTCATTAGCGGCGTGGCGGTGCCCCGCGATGCAGGCAGTGACACCGACAACGCCGATCCGGTGAACACCATCACTGAGTCGATGCGTTCGCCGGCGCTCCGCCCGTTGGTGATGGTGTGTGACAGCAGATTGTCGCTGCGTCGCAGCACAAACAGACTGGTACTGTCGGCCATCTGCGAAAAACCGTTGTAAAACCGAATGCCAAACGCGGCGCCCAGCGCTTCGGCGGCGCCGGCAAAGGGCATGTGATCGGCGATCAGCAGCAGCGCACCGCCGCGTTCGACGAATCGCTGCACCGCGGCGATTTCATCCGCGGTGTACGCCGACGGCGTGGGAAGCGTCCAGTTGTTGGGCGCGTTGACCGCGTTGAGCGGATTGGCGATCACCAGCACGTCGATCGCGCTCAAGCGCGCGTCAGACAGCGTGCCGTTCACGCGTACCACCCGATAGCCGTTGCGCTCGGCCAGCATCGCAAACGGACGATACCGGCCAACCGCCGTGTGAAAGTTGTGGTGCGCTTCGTCGATGCCGATGCGCGGTCCGGCGCCGGCCGGAAATGCCGGAGTCGTGGCGACCGACCGGAACACGGTATCCGGCACCTGCTGCGCAGAGAGCGCCTCCACCGACAGCGCCCCCAGCGCGGCAATCACGCCGGCGGTTTTCGCGAATCCTTGGCGCCACATCATCCGAAACAGCGTGGTCATGACCCAGTCGCCTCCGCCCACACGGCTTCGCCATGCCGCGCCACGATATCGGGGATCTCCTCGATGTCCCGCGGTGATGTCCGGAAGTTCACGATGCAGGCGCGCAGCACGTATGTCCCCTCGATCACCGCGTTGGACACGAACAGTTCTCCACTCGTCTCGAGGCGCGACTGGAGCGCGCGGTTGATCTCGTTGAGTTTCGCCTCAACCGCTGCACTGCGGGGCACACCACGCAGCGTCGCGGGAACGAAGCGAAATGTGGTGATGCTGAGACTATGCGTACAGACCTCGAAGCGGTCGTCATCGGCCAGGCGGTCATACAACGCACGCGCCAGCGCGATGTCATCCTCGATCATCTGTTCGTAGCCGCGCCGGCCCACATGGCGCAGCCCCATCCACACCTTGAGCGCGCGAAAGCCGCGCGAGTTCTGCGGACTCAAGTCGACAAAGTTCGTGGCTTCTTCACCAAAGTGGTAGTACGGCGGATGGTAGCTGAACGCGGCACGATGTTTTACGGCGTCGCGCACCAGTGCACATCCGGCCTCGAGTGGTGCGTAGAGCCACTTGTGCGGATCGATCGCCACCGAATCGGCGAGTGCGAGTGCCTTGAGATCGGGCGATGCCGACGGCAGCATGGCGGCAAATCCGCCGTACGCGCCATCCACGTGAAACCAGATTCCACGCTCCTGGCACACGCGCGCCAATTCAATGAGCGGATCGACGGCACCCGTGCTCACCGTGCCGGCGGACCCCGACACGAGCAGTGGAATACGCCCATCCCGCACATCACGATCCATCTGCGCCACGAGATCATCCATGCGCAGCCGACGTTCCGCGTCTACCGCCACGATGCGGCGCGCGTCGGGCGCGAGCCCAAACATGTCGACCGCCTTGTCCATCCACGTGTGCGTTTCGCCCGACGCGTACACCGTGGCGCGCGCCAGACGTTCTGGCGTGCGCTCGGCCGAGTCGCGCGGGAAGGCCGCCCGCAGCGCTGTGTAGAAGCCCACGAAGTTGGCCATGTTGCCACCACTCACCAGCACGCCACTCGCCGACGCCGGATAACCCAGCAAGTCGGCGATCCACGCCACCGTCTGCGATTCGATTTCGGTGGCCACAGGTCCGAGCGTCCACGAACCGACGTTGGGATTCACTGCGGCCGCCAGCAGGTCGGCCAACATGCCGATGGGCGCCGGCGACGAGGTCACGTAGCCCAGAAACTTGGGATGCCCGTTGAACAGCGAGTAGCGCGAGAGCACGTCGGCTGCTTCGTCGACGATGGTCGCCGCGTCGGTGCCTTCGTCGGGCATGGTACGCGTGGAGTGCACGAGGTCGCGAATCTCACTGACCGTACGGCCGCCGGTCACCGGTCGCTCGCGCGATGTGGCCAACAGCTCGGCGATGCGATCCACCAGCGCGTGACCAACAGCGCGGAACTCTTCGGTGGACATGTCGATGGGCGCGACACGATCCCCGGCGACAACAGGACTGCTCATGGTCAGACAGGATCGAGGTGATAGCCGGGCGTCGACTTGGAGAGCGCCACTTCTTCATCGGTCATATCGGTGGCAACGCCTTCAAAGAGTGGCGTGGACAGATACCGTTCGCCGGTATCCGGCAACATGCAGAGGAGCACGGAACCCGCCGGCGCGTTCTGCGCGACCTGCAACCCGATCGCGACGGTGGCGCCGCCGGAGATGCCGGTGAAGATGCCTTCGCGTTGCGCCATCGCGCGCGAGGCTTCAATGGCGGCAGGACCGGTCACCGGCAACAATTCGTCGTAGTAGTGGTTGTCGATCGATTCCTGCAGAACCCAGGGAATGAAGTCGGGGGTCCAGCCCTGAATGGGATGCGGCGTCCACGACCCATGACCGACCGCCGGTGCGTGATCGCCGCCGCGCTCCTGCGGGGTACCACTGCCGACGATCGCGGCATTGGCCGGCTCACTCAGAATGATTTTGGTGTCGGGACGTTCACGTCGCAGCACACGCGACACACCGGTGACGGTGCCACCCGTGCCATAGCCGGTCACGAAGTAGTCGAGCCGTTCGCCGGCAAAGTCGGCAATGATTTCGCGCGCTGTGGTGTTCTCGTGGATCGTGGCGTTGTCATCCGTCTCAAACTGGCGCGCCAGAAACCATCCGTTGGCATCGGCGAGTTCCTTGGCCTTCTGATACATGCCAAAGCCCTTGGCCGCGCGCGGCGTGAGCACCACCTTGGCGCCGAGGAAACGCATGAGGCGCCGGCGTTCGATGGAGAAGCTGTCGGCCATCGTCACCACCAGCGGATATCCTTTCGCCGCGCACACCATGGCGAGTCCGATACCGGTGTTGCCGCTGGTCGCTTCAACCACCGTCTGCCCGGGCTTGAGCGTGCCTCGACGTTCCGCTTCTTCGATGATGCTGATGGCAAGACGGTCTTTGACGGACGCGGCGGGATTGAAGTACTCGGCCTTCACATACATGCGCACGTGCGCCGGCGCGATGTGTTGCAGGCGAATGACGGGCGTGTCGCCGATCGTGTCGACAATGCTTTCGTAGAGGCGTCCGCGACCAGTAGTGGTACGAGGCGTGGATGACGACATGGGTGGCTCCGTGAGTTCGTTCGGGGGATGCATGTGAAGGCCATGCGTACCCAGGCATCAGAAAGCGACATCGGTCGCGTATCCCTGCCGCGGACAGGCACGTGAGTAGTGGGCCGCGGGCAGTGGCTCCGCAAGAGCGAAATAGTGCGGAGGCGGGGGTATCCGGACTTTGCCGCTCGGCGGCGCGTACCAGCGCGCAACGCCCTCCGCAGGACGTCCCATCGAGACCCATCGCCCCGTGCGCTGCCGCAACTTTCGGGCGAGATTTCCCGGTCGCCCCTCTCGTGTTGTCGCCGGCTCCCCGCCTCGTCCCAAATATCATGCCTGTCCTGTCCGCCCCCATGCGTGATCGTCTCACGCGAACCCGCCCCGTGCGCCTCCTCACGATCGGACTTCTCGTGGGCGGTGGACTGTTGCTGCCTGCGGCCTGCGCGCGCGGCAACAACGCCGGGACCGTCCCCTCGGGACAAAACGCGCCAATTCTGCGCAGCACCGACGCCGCCAACGGCATGGTGGTCTCGGCCAGCGCCATCGCCAGTGAAGCCGGCGCGCAGGTGTTGGCCAACGGGGGCAACGCGGTGGATGCGGCGATCGCCACGGGCTTTGCGCTGGCGGTCACCTATCCCACCGCCGGCAACATTGGTGGCGGCGGCTTCATGGTGATCCGCATGGCCGACGGAAAGACCACCACGATCGACTTCCGCGAAAAGGCACCGGCTGCCGCGACGCCGGAGATGTTCACCGAGAACGGCGGCGCGTATTCGGCCACCAAACATCACCGGACGCACCTGTCGGTGGGTGTGCCGGGAACGGTGGCGGGATTTGCGCTGGCGCATAAGAAGTACGGCGCCGCGCAGTGGAAGCAGCTGGTCGATCCCGCAGCCAAACTTGCCGGAGAGGGATTTCTGGTGCCGACGGGTTTGGCATCGTCGCTCTCAGGAGCGGTGTCGCGACTCAAGCAGTATCCCGCCACCGTCGCGGCGTACAGCAAGAACGGCACGCCCTACGCGGCTGGCGAACGGATGCAGTTGCCCGATCTTGCGCGCACGCTCACGCGCATTCGTGACAAGGGGCGCGACGGGTTCTACAAGGGCGAGACGGCCAAGCTGATTGCCGAGGAGATGAAGCGCGGTGGTGGGGTGATCACCGAGAAGGATCTCGCCGCGTATGAAGCAAAAGAACGTCCGGCGGTGAAAGGCACGTTCAAGGGATACGAAGTGATCTCCATGCCACCGCCGAGTTCGGGCGGCGTGGCCATGATCGAGATGCTGAACATTCTTGAAGGATTTGATCTCAAGGCCGCTGGTCACAATTCACCGCGGTACATCCACCTGCTTGCCGAAAGCATGCGCCGTGCGTTTCTCGATCGGGCGCGGTATCTCGGTGATCCGGATTTTGTCACGGTGCCGGTGGAGAAGCTGACCTCCAAGGGCTACGCGAACGATCTGCGCAAAACGATTCAGATGGACAAAGCCACGGCGTCGGAGCCCGCGCAGATTGCCGACGGCTACGAGAGTCTCGAAACGACGCACTACTCTGTCGTCGACAAGAATGGCATGGCCGTGTCGGTGACATACACGCTTGAAGCGGGCTACGGCCTTGGCGCGGTGGTGAGCGGTGCAGGGTTTCTGCTCAACAACGAGATGGGCGATTTCAATGGCAAGCCTGGTCTCACCGACAGCACGGGGTTGATCGGCACGGCCGCCAACGTGGCGCGTCCCGGCAAGCGCATGTTGTCCAGCATGACGCCGGCCATCATCGCCAAAGACGGCAAGCTGGTGGCCGTGATCGGCAGCCCGGGCGGCCGCACGATCATCAACACCGTGCTGGAAGTGGCGCTCAACATCATGGCGTTCGACATGCCGATTCAGGCCGCGGTGAACGCCCCGCGTCTGCATCATCAGTGGCTGCCCAATCGCATCACCATCGAACGTGACGGCGTGCCCGCATCCACCGTCAGCGCACTCGAGAAGATGGGACACAAGGTGCAATTCGGCGGACAGCAGGGCACGGCACACTCGGTGATGATCGATCCGCGCACCAAACATCGCATTGGCGCGCCGGACCCGCGTGATCGCGATGCGGGAGCGGTCGGCTACTGAGCGAGACCGCCGAACCGTTCGCGTTTCGCACGGAACACCACGACGGGTCTGCTCGATTGGGCTGGTTCTCCACCCCGCATGGCGTGGTGGAGACACCGGCGTTCATGCCGGTGGGAACACACGCGGCGATTCGTGGCATCAGCATGCGCGAAGTCGCCGCCGTGGGCGCGCGCATGGTGCTGAGCAACGCGTACCATCTCTATCTCCGACCTGGTGACGAGGCGGTGCGCGCGTTGGGCGGGCTGCATGCGTTTGCACGATGGGACGGCCCGATGCTGACCGATTCGGGTGGATTTCAGGTGTTTTCGCTGGCCGACTTTCGCACCGTGCGTGAGTCGGGTGTCGAGTTCAAGAGCACCATCGACGGATCGCGCCACGCGTACACGCCGGAACGCGTGATGCAGATCGAGCGCAATCTTGGCGCTGACGTCATCATGCAACTCGACGAACTGATCGCCGGCGGCGCCGAAGAGTCGGCATCACGTGCGGCGATGGAGCGCAGTCTCCGGTGGCTGGAACGCTGCCGTATCGAGTTCGAACGACTGGAGCGCGAGGGTCGTGCACCGCTCGCGACGCGCGCGGTCCCGGTGGGTGCGCCCGCGTTGCGATCGGCCAACGATCCGCACGAACATCGCGCGCCCCCGCAGGCGCTGTTTCCCATCGTGCAAGGCGGCGTCTCACCCGAACTCCGACGCGCGTCCATTCGAGGCATTCTATCAACCGGCGACTGGCGCGGCATTGCCGTTGGCGGATTGTCGGTGGGCGAAGCCAAGCCCGATCTTTACGCCACTCTCGAGGTCTGCGACCCCGAGCTGCCGCGCGACCGACCGCGATACCTGATGGGCGTGGGCTTTCCGGACGACCTGCTGGAAGCCGTTGGTCGAGGCATGGACCTGTTCGACTGCGTGGCCCCCACTCGCATGGGGCGGCACGGCACGGTGTTCACCGTCGATGGGACGGTACAGATCGGCAAGAGCGCGAATCGCACCGACCAGCGACCGATCGATCCGGACTGCCCCTGCCCCGCATGCACCGATTTCGATCGGGCGTACCTGCGCCATCTGTTCGCCGCGCAGGAACCCATGGGGCCACGGCTGCTGGCGCTGCACAATCTGGCGTTTTTGCTGAGGCTGATGCGGGAGGCGCGTGAGGCGCTGGCCGCGGGGAGCTTTGCGGGGTGGAGTGCGGAGTGGTTGAGACGATACCGCGCGCGGGGGAAATAGGGCGTCGCGGGCGGACGGCCTTGGTGAAGGACAAACGGAAGGAGGAACGGATCCAAGACTCAGGGAGCAGTTTGGCTGCATCCTGACCCCTGGATCCGTTCCTCCTTCCCTTTGTCCTTGTCCCACCGCCCGTGGCGGAAACCGCTACTGAAAACTGCCCGGCAGCGGGTCCTGCGTCTCCTTCAGCAACTTCTTCGCATTCTCCGCCACCGCCGCGTCCGGATGTTTGGTGTACTTCCAGAGCAGGACGGCCACGTCTCCGTTTCGGAAATAGGAGGCGAGCTCGAGCGCACAGACCAACGTGACCTGATTCGCCGCCCCCTCCGCGATCACCTCGTAGTTCTTGAGCGTGCGCTGGTACGCGAGTTTCCCCGCCAGCGTCACGATCGAGTCGGGCAACGGCGTGGACAGCGCACTCAGGCCGGCGCCGCTCGAGAACGCCGGATTACGGGCTGCGACGCAGCCGTCCATCGCCTTGACGGTTCGGGTACCCAGGCTCGTGCCGCACGCGGCAAGCGCCACGATGGAACCGAGCAGCAGCGTCCGTGAAATTGGCCGAAGTATCGAGCAACGATGAAGCATGGAGGGCATCAGGTACGGGAGGGATTGGTCACGCTGATGCATCTACGCTTGTTCCGGCGGGTGCGTCAAGGCGGGGACGGGCGCCAGTAGAGCCAGGCCGCGAACCCGCCCGGACACGATTTCGCATGCTGTAAGCAGGTATCGGCGCGCCGGTAAGCAGGGGTCCGTAGGACTGTTCGCACGCGGTAAGCGACCGCACCGACCTTCTCCTCCGTCCACGCGGCGCGGCGAGGTGCGATGCGTCTCCCCGCTTCGACCTCGACCTGACACTCCCCCGGCCATGCCTGACAATTCCGCCCACTACGCTTCGATCGAGCGCACGCTGTCCGTGCTGCTCTCGCCGCTGGACCATCCCACGTGGCAATCGTGGCAGAAAGCCGCGCATGCGCAGCTGCTGCAGCTCACAGAGGCCGATACCCTCTGCATCTATACCCCGCTCACCGGTGGAGCCGATGCATGGTACGCGCCGCATCTGTCGGCATCGGCGCTGTCGGCATACGCGAACCAGGCGAGCGACGACCCGGCGTGGGACGTGATTGAGACGGGCTTCTCGCAGCTGACCGCCACGACGGGCCGTCAAGTCGCCCATGAATCCGAGTTCATTGCGAAACGCGCCCGATCGTCGTCGGCGTTTCACCGGGAGTTCCTCGCGCCGCACGGACTGAACGACTTGACCATTGCCGGAGCGGCCTTTGGCGGACTCGGCGCCTCGCGCCTCCACTTCGCGAACCGGACGTGGCGGAGCGAGGACGAACAGACGATGCGCAAGCAGCTGGTGCGCTCGGTGCTCCCCGCGTTCAAGACCGGATTGTCGATGTGGCGCCAGTTGGGCCAGCGTCGATCAGAACTGGCATATGTCTTTGATGGCCTGTCTGACGCCATCATGCTGTTCGATGCAGACGGCACTCTGGTGCACGCCAATGCATCGGCGACGCAGCTCATGGCGCCATCGGGCGGCGTAGGTCTCTTCGACGTGGAGCGGCTCCGTAGTGAGGCGACGCAAGTGGCACGTCGTATCAATGCGCTGATGAAACACGCGGGCGTGGGCGCCCCCACTGTCACGCCGTCGTCGGCCGCTCGGGAGGTGCAGACCAAGGCGGGCGCAGTGCAGGTACGCGGCGCACTCGCCCCAGCCTGGATGTTTGGCCGGGAGCATGGCGTCATCGTCACGCTGGAGCGCCAGTCGCAACGCGGATTCTCCGATGCCGATCTGCGTGCGCACTTCGGCCTCACCGCGCGCGAGCTCGAAGTGGCTCGCCTCGTCGCCGATGGACTTTCCAATCAGGCGCTCGCCGAACGCCTGGGCGTGAGCTTCTTCACCGCGCGCAATCACGTGGAGCGACTGCTCACCAAACTGGGCGCACAAAACCGCGCGCAGGTGGGCGCCAAGCTGCGCGCGCCGCTCGAACAGGGCGCAGCGGCCTAACGCAGTCTCGCGATCAGGTCGGCCGTTTCTGCGTCCGGCGCCACGCCCAGTTCGCGCTGCAAACGCTGCGTGAAACGCTGCGCCACACGCAGCGCCTGCTCGCGCTCCCCGGTGCGCGCCAGCGCCTGCAGCAGTGCACGCGCCGCCGTTTCGTGCAGCGGATCCCGCGATAGCACCCGCTGATACGCGTGCGCCGCACGTTCGTCGCGGCCCCCGCTGTCGTGGTACGCCCCAAGGTCCATCAATGCATCGACACACAGGCGCTGCAGGCGTGCGCGAACCGGCAGGTGCCATTCGCCAATGACTTCACCGTCGAGCAGGTCGCCGCGATAACGCACCACAAGCTGCTCGAGCGCGGTCGCCGCCCCGTCTTCGCCGGCGGAGAGGGCCGCGCGCAGCGACATCACGCCGCGTTCGAACTCTGGCACATCGAACTCGGCGATCAGTGCCGGATTGACGACGTATCGGTCGCCGTGCAGTTGAATCCAGTCGGCACCACCGAGGGCCTTGCGCAGCCGATACATCGTGACGTGAAAGCTGTTGCGCAACTGCGATGTCGACGCATCCGGCCAGAGCGCGAGTCCCACCTGCTCCTTGCTGCTGCCTTCGGGATGCAACAACAGAAAGACGAGCAGTTCACGCGGGCGCGCCGATCCCCAGGCGCTGCTCTCAACCGGGACGTCGTGCACCAGGACCTGGAGCGGGCCCAACGCACGCACGCGCAGCGATGCAACCGGTGCCGCAATATCCGAGACCGTGACTGCGGCCATCTCCGCGCGCGAATCCGAGGGCGCCGACATCGCCGGGTGTGACGCCGCGCCGGAAACAGGCTCGTCACCCGTGACCGTTGACTGCGGCGTGGTTGCCTGCAACACGTGCGCACTCACGGCCGAGGAGTCGAGTGCGAATCCTTCGGCATAGATCGCGTCGTAGCGCGCCCCCAACTGCTGCCGCGCGTCGGTGACCCGACGTGCGCGATCGGGGGCGTCGATGGCCAGCATGGCGGCCGCGATGCGCTCGCGCAGGCTGTCGGTTGCGCCCATCAGCCGAACGGATCCCTCGTGATCACCGCGCGCGTGCAGCAGCATGCTGACCGCTTCAAGGTCGTGCGACAACCCCCATCCATCGCCGATGATCTCGTGCAGCTGCCACGCGTCGCGCAGGCTGACCGCCGCAGCGTCAAGCTGGCCAAGCAGCAACTCGCCGCGCGCCATCAGATTGGAATGATGCGCGCGAATCGTGCGATGCTGCTCGAGCGCCCGCGACACCCGCATGGCTTCCGCGCGGGAGATTCGCAACGCCTCGATATCGCGGTCATGCAGTTCGAGAAATCCCTGCCAGTACAGCACGAATGCGTGCACCATGCCGATGGGGACCTGCGCAGCCCACGCGCGCGCGTCCTGAATCAACGCACGGGCCTCCGGCAGATCGCCCAACATGAGATGCGCGGCGCTCTTCTTGGACAAGGCGATCGCCATGGTGGGCGGATGCGCCATCGGACGCACCAACGAGAGCGCCTCGGCAAACGAATCACGCGCATCGGCCCAATCGCCCTGCGCCAGACGCGTCAGCCCTTGCGCGATCAACACGCGGCCGAGCAGAGCGGGCGGCGCACTTCGGCCGTTGGCGAGCGCACTCGCCAGATATCGGCTGGCCTCGTCAAACTGCCCGGTCCGCAGCCAATAGCCGGTGCCATACCAATACCAGAACAGTGCGTCGGCAAATTGCAGCGCCTCAACGGCGCGCGCGCGATCCGCCGACGCCCACGCAGCGGCCACACGCAGATTGTCATTCTCGCGCGTCAAGCGGGCCAACAGGCCGGGCACATGTTCACCACCCACCAACATCGGCGCCACGTCGCTGGCAACGCGCAGATAGTAGCGCGCGTGTCGTTCACGCAGCAACGCGAGTTCGCCCGCCTCCGTCAGCCGCTCCATGCCGTACTGGCGCACCGTTTCGAGCAACCGGTATCGCGCCGCCGCATCCCCCCGGTTCCATCACCACCAACGACTTGTCCACCAGCGCGGCCACACCATCAAGCACATCGTGCGCTTCCAGCCTTGCGTCAGCCTCCGCCGGCGTGGCGACCGCCGTCTCGGCGACCGCCGTCTCGGCGACCGCCGCATCGGCAACGGCTGCATCGGCGCACACCGACTCGGCCGCCTCGAGCGCAAAGCTGCCAGCAAACACGGCCAGCCGTCGCAGCAGCACCTGCTCACGCACGCTCAGGAGCGCATGACTCCACTCCATCGTGCTGCGCAGTGTCCGGTGACGCGGCAGCGCCATGCGACTGCTCACCGTAAGCAGGCTGAACGCGTCATCCAGCCGCGCGGCGATTTGTTTGGGCGACAGCACGCGCACGCGCGCCGCCGCCAGCTCGATGGCCAGTGGAATACCATCAAGGCGTGTGCAGATCTGCTGCACCGCCGCCCGGTTTCCATCGGTCACCGCAAACGACGGCATCGCAGCGCGCGCGCGCTCAGCGAACAGCAGCACCGCTTCGCTTTCCTCGAGGCGCGGCACAAGCCACGCCGTCTCCCCGATCACGCCGAGCGCCTCGCGACTGGTGGCCAGCACCGTCAGGCCACGACACCCGCGCAGCAGATCGTCGGTGAGGCGCGCTGTCGCTTCCACCAGGTGCTCGCAGTTGTCGAGCACCAGCAACAGGAGATCATCGGCGATCGCGTCGATTACGCGTGAGACCGTCGGCACGCGTGCGTGCTCGGTGACGCCCAGTGTTTTGGCGACCTGCTGCGCGACGAGCGCGCCATCCGTCACCGGTGCCAGATCGATCCACGCGACGCGTGAGAAGCGCGAGGCCGCTTCGTGCGCGGCCTCGCGCGCCAGACGGGTCTTCCCGCTTCCGCCGGCGCCCGTCAGCGTCAGGAGCCGCGTACCGTGCAGCAAGTGCGAGAGCTGATCCAATTCCCGCGCACGGCCGATGAAGCCCGTGAGGTGGATCGGCAGCTGCTCTGTCGCGTCGATGACGTCCGCGAGTGACATCGCTGTGGTGATGGCCGTTCAGGTCGCTACGCGTGGAGTTCCACGTTACGCAGCGGGTGAACGGCCATCAAGACACACGGGAGTGTTCAGCGATTTCCGTAGGGACGAGCTGGAACCGTGCGCAAGTATGCGTACAGCGCCTGGATTTCCGTGTCGGTCATGTACTTGAGGATGCCCCACGGCATGAGTGAATCGATCGGTGAGCCGTCGGGCCGTCGTCCGGTGCGGATCAGCCG
>JAGNMU010000429.1 GCA_017991005.1 Gemmatimonadaceae bacterium
TTCGACGCGCGCCAGGTCGTCCGGGCAGACCAGTGAGCGATACGTCAGATCGCCGCGCATCATCGATTCGGGCGCATAGCCGAAGACCGCCTCGAGATTCGCGGAGACGTACTCGACGGGCCACAGCTCCGTATTGCGCCACTTGAAGACAACCGTGGGTCCGGCCGCGAAGAGTTGACGTTCTTCCTGCAACTCGTGATCGCGCTGCCGCCAGTCGAGCGCCAGTGCGACCTCGCGTACAATGAGCTGCGCAATCTCGACTTCGTCGGGTGTGAAGACGCGCTCGTCCGCGGCGTAGAGCACGAATTTGCCCCAGAGCTGTCGACGTCCGACCAGTGGCAGGAACAACACGGAGCGAATCGCTTCGGCCGAGAGCACGGCTCGATATGGCGCGAGCGACGCATCCCGTGTGACGTCGCTGATCGCGATCGGCGTGGCGTCGAGATCGCGTGGTGTCCACGGGGAGTGGCCGTCTACAGATTGGCGATAGGCGTCCGAGAGGCCGCGCCACGCGACGAAGCGGCAGTGCTCCTCATGGTCGAAGATGAGCAGCGACGCGCGATCGACGTGAAGGGCGACGGCCACGGCGTCCATCGCGTGCGAATACAGCCGATCAACGGTCGATTCGCGCGAGAGCGCCGCCAATACGTGTCCCACCACATCCTGGCGTTCATCGAACCCGGAACGGTAGGTGGTGGGTGTGACGGTCGCGATCAGCGCGCTGGCATCCATCCCCCTAGAATGCGATCAGGTGGGACGAATGGCAAGCGCCAGAGGCGGCGCTGCCCGGCTATTTGCCTCGTGGCCAATCAAGCGAGCAGACCGACGGCTACGTATTCCGTGCTCCATCGACCTGCCGCCGCACGAGTGCTGCGATCTCCGCTGGATGTGTTGTCGGAAGAAAGTGACTCCCGCGTTCGATCGTGACGAGCTGCGCACCACAAATCGCGTCGTGCAGCAACTCGGCGATCCGGAGCATGGCCGGATGGCCCTGTCCTCCGCGTACAATGGTCGTCGGCACGGCTATCGCCTGCAGGTTCTCCCTGGTAGGCTCGAACGGTGTTCCTGACGTCCAGTCGCGCACGTTCACCGTCGTTGTCGACATGACATAGTCGCGCACCTTCGCGGGCATCGCATCGAACGTCCCTGCACCGCCGTAGAAGTCGATGACACGACGAGCCGCCTCAGGCTTCCCTCGGGCAACGTCGTCAAAGTACGTCGCCGTCATCGACTGGAACATCGCGTAGTGCTCTAGGTCCCCTGACACGCGCAGCAGGCCCAGAGGATTCGCCTCCACGAGCAACAGGCTCGATTGACCGTGTCGCCCGGTCAGGACGTGCGCGAGGGCAGCAAGTCCGCCATACGAGTGCGCCACGATGTGCGGCGATGAACCGATGCGGTCGATGATGCTGTCAATGAGGTCGACCTGCTGCGCCATGGTGGCATTGCCGTCCGGCCGGACATCCGGTGTCGTTCCATAACCGAGCAGGCTGGTCGTGACCGTGCGGTAGCCGTCGCCGAGATGACCGATGACCGCTCTCCATCCCGAGGCGGTGCCGAAGCTCCCTGGCAGGAAGAGGACCGCTGGGCCGGAGCCGGTCTCCATGTAGTCGAACGCGGCAGCGGTGTCGGTCACGACGTTCTCTGGCAAGGAATACCGGCCTCAGGCTCCGTGTCGACAGCGGCAACGCGGCCGCCCGGAGCGTGCATTGCCCGATGACCGCGCATCACTGAAAGCCCCCGCGCAGGAGTCCGACCAAGAGCACGATAGCGGGAATGCCGACAAAGAAGAACGCAAGCAGCAGCCAAACAGGATGCGCTTCAGCAATATTCAGGAAGTAGTTACTCCATGTGGGCGCTTGCCGCCGAGCCACCGCCTGTCGTGTTTCTTCCTCGGCCAGGCGCGCATAGTGCTTCACTGCACCCACAGCCTCCGCGCGCGCCTCAAGGGTGATCGGGATGGGGATTTCGTAGAGACCGCCCTCCATCTCACACCTGATCCACATGTCTTGGACAGTCATGTCGGTGACCTGGTTGTACAGGAACGCGAGACACCACCGGCCGACGAAGATGGCATCGTCCCGGCACACGATTTCGAGGCCGGTCCGTGCATGCTTTTCACATTCGTTGAGCAGGTCGTTGGGCGTGAACGGCGTGTCGCCGTACCGGTCACGCATGTGCCTGGTGAATGCACGCAGCGGGTCGGGGCCAACGTGCCACCGCGCGACGAGTACTTCGTTCGGATGTCGCTTTGTCATGGGGGAAGGAACATGAGCGTGTTGCACCGTGGCGACGAGACAAAATTGCGCCTTCACCGTGCACGCGCCATGGCCGCGCTCCGATGACCACCCCCTTAACGGATCCTGTGCCGGTTCGTCGAACGGGCGGAGGCACTACCATGACCCGTCCCATCCGGCTGCTCCTCATCGCATCCAGTCTCTGGTACTTCAGCGAGGGGCTGTTGGGGCCGCTGTTCGCCGTGTTCAGCGAGCAAATCGGTGGCGACGTGCTCGATATTACCCTCGCGTGGGCGATGTATCTGATCGCCAGCGGCATCGCGTATCTCGTCGTCGGTCGACTCCTGAACCGATCGCGTTGGAAGTTCCGGATGATCGCCGTCGGCTACGCGCTCAATACCGCCTGCACCTTCGCGTATCTGCTGGTACACAACACCACCGATCTCCTGTTCGTACAGATCGGACTTGGCGTGGCTGAAGCCATCGCCACGCCAACGTGGGATGCGTTCTACGCGTCCAAGCTCGTCGATCCCGACGACACGTTTGCGTGGGGGATCGCCGGCGGGCACACGCAGTTGATCTCCGGCGTCGCGATTGCGATCGGGGGACTCATCGCAAAGTTCGTGTCATTCCATGCCCTGTTCGTGACGATGGGATTGATTAGCCTGGCCGCGACCGCGGTGCAAATTCGCCTCACGATTCTCGAAGAACGAACCGGCACGGTGGCGCCGAATCCGCCGTAACATCGCGCTGCCTGACATGGCGGCCGTCAAGGCGCAACCGTTCGCGACTCGTCGCGCCTCCCGCTCCGCAGCATCGTCACCGCCGCGTACAGCACCACCACAATCACCAGCCACCGCAGCATGCCGATGGGCAGTGCGGTCACCAGCAAGGCCGCCACCAACACGCCGGGAATGCTCCCGATGGCAAGACCGAGTGCTGGCTGATTCACCTGGTTGCGCCGCTTCACAAACGCCAGACAGCCAATCAAGGCGGCAAAGGCGCCGCTCCCCATCATGATGGGAAATGCGGCGCGCGGGTCCATGCCCAATGCACTCAGCAGCACAAACGTGGGACCATAGTTGCCCACGCCCAGCATCAGGAGTGCGCCCAACACGAAATTGATGCCGACGGCAAGCCACAGCGCGCCGCCCTGCAACGCGAGCGCGGTGCCGCCCACCGGCATGCGGTTGAGCTGCGCCACCGCCATGAACAGCGCGGCCAAGAGCAGTGCGACGCCCATGCCCACCTGAATCGGACGACGCGGCAGGCGCGACACCACGCCGGCGCCCAGCCATCCGCCGGCCAGCGCCGACGCGATCATGAGCAGCAGCAACGTCGCATCGATATCGATCTTCGCGATGAAGATCAGTGCCTGCACCACCACACCCAGCGTGAGGCCCACGATCATCGTCCCCGGCAACCGCTCGTCTGGCACCATGCGGGTGGCGCGGAAAATGGTCGTGGTGGTGGCCAGCGAGCCAATACCAAGCGTGTCGAAAAAGCTGACCACGAACCCGATGAGCATCTGTAGCGGCGTGGGCCACAGGCGCTCCGGCGTCCCCCCCACGGCCTCGGCGCGGGAACGGCGGACCGACTGCCACCATTGCCAGACAAAAAGTGCCGCCAGCGCAACGATGGCGGAGAGGAGCATCTTTCGGATGTCGGTCATGGCTCCAAACTACAGGAGCTGACTACCAACCCGCACGTTTTCCGGACACGCCATGAGCGCGCACGACGAATTCACGCTGTACGACCTCAAGGTGGAGGTGGTGGCCAATCGAGGCCGCATGATGTGCCACGAGCACATCGGCGACTACTTCGAGGTCAAGTCGGGCACTATCACCA
>JAGNMU010000430.1 GCA_017991005.1 Gemmatimonadaceae bacterium
GAGTGTGGTGGAGGTGTGCACGCACGGGAAACTACGACAATGTACTGCGCGACGCAGCCAGGTCGAAGGCGAGTTGTGCTCCACGCGTACAGACGGCATGATTGGTCTCCCACTGTGAAACGCGCCCCCCGCGCGTCCCGCCGTCCCCCCCGTTTGTCAGAGGCCCTGATGCGTCGTCTTCACGCGCTGGCCAGCGCCGTAGCCCTGTCGTTCCCCGTCTGCCTCAGCCTCCCCGTCACCGCATCTGCCCAGAGCGCGGAGCGGCTCAATCCGATCATCGCGCTGCAGGAGAAGGGGCTGCCGATCTTCGGCATCTCTCATCCGGTGATCGTGCGGCGCGGAGGTCGCGGCGGAGGCCCGCCGGGAGCGCCAGGCGCCGCGGCAGCGACACCCGCTCCCGCAGCACCCGCTGCACCATTGCCCGAGATCAACCTCGCCGACGCCGCCAAAGAAACCGTGGGCTATGTGCGTGCCGACTACCTCTACACGTCGGGCACGTCGGACACGTTTCTCAAGTACATCGAAGAGATCCGGAAGGCCGGCGGGTCGATGCGCACACACCCCTTCTCCGCCAAGATCGGCATCTGGCACGCGAACCCGGCGAACGTCAACACCAACATCGTGCGGCAACTCAATGCCGGCCACGTGAACGTGTCGATGGAAGCGGTGGAATCGGCGCAGGAAGTGCGCGAGGTGATCAAGGCGATGCGGTTCGTGTCGGCAGGCGGTACCCGTCCCGACACGGGACTTGCCGCGGCTGCGGCGTACTGGGGACTGACGGTCGATCAGTACAAACAAAAGGCCGATGTGTGGCCCATCAACAAACGTGGCGAACTGCTGATCACGGCGATCATCGAAAGCAAGGAAGGCATCGCCAAGGCGCGCGAGATTGCCGCCGAACCGGGTGTCGGGCAGATCTTCGTTGGGTACGGCACGCTGGGCGGTGTGTTTCGCGATGATCCCGCGGGACGCGAAGCCGCGGCGGCGCAGATTCTCGCCGCGTGCAAGGAATTCAAGGTGCCGTGCGGATTTCCGAGCAACACTCCCGCCGACATGGACAAGCGCATGAAGGAAGGATGGACGGTGCACATCATGCAGCGCCGAGATTCGGCTGGACTGGCCGCGGTGGAAACCGGGCGTGCGATGGGCGGTCGCAAATAACGCGCTGCGTAGTGCACACGTTGTGAACGCACGAGGGGCCCACCGTCGATGCATCACGGTGGGCCCCTCGTCCCGCTTCCCCGGTAGATCCGATCAGCTGCCGTGTATCAGATACGTACGCGATGGCACGCACCGTATGCACGACAGTGTGCGTTGCATCACGCACCCGCTCCGCTTTCCGGACTGAACCCGCAAGCCTACGCGAAGTCTGCGCGCACACATCGGTGCGTGCTATTCATCTTCCGGATGAGGTGTCGTACGCCGAACGAGTGATACTACCCGCGTGGAGTACAAGAAGTTCAATCGGAAGAAGAATGGTTGTGTGCGCTTGATCCCCGTAGTTATCGGCACGCTGCAGTCGCACGCTGCAGTTGCGTATGTCGAGTGAACAACGGGAGGTCGTACTGATGAGCACGAGCGCCGTCGAAACTACCGAGCTGGTCCATGACCGTTGGGCGAGCTATCAACAAATCGTGGATTGGGTTGATATCTGCATGTTGCTCACGCATACGGCGGATGGTCGGTTTGCCTCGCGCTGGATGGCCACACAGCCCTACGCCGGGGGTGAGGTGATCTGTTTGGTGACTGATGTGGGCTCGCGGAAAGCCGACGAAATTCGTGCCAATCCGTTGGTCAATGTCGCGTTTTACAACGACAGCTCGCGTGAATGGCTCTCGGTTTCCGGACGCGCACGTGTGACGCAGGACACAGGACGAATCGCGCAATTGTATTCGCCCAAATGGAAGACGTGGTTTCCGGCACTCGACGCACGCCGCGATGGTTCCATGCGTGACCCCCGCCTGGCGCTGATCGAGATCCGCATCGAGCACGTCACCTACTTCAAGGGCAACGGCGGCGCATCGATGGAGATTGCGAGTAATTTCGTGGGAGCCCCGTCCGCCGCCCGCGATCTGGCGTTGGTCGATGCGCGCGACCGTCAATGATGTGCCACCGCGCCGGGGTGTCCTCAACCGCCATGCCATGTCCGCAGCGCACGACACCCCGACAGCGCCCGTCGACGACGCGATCCCGCGACAGGCCCGCGAGTATCTCGAGCGGATGGCGCTCCTTGGCACGCTGACGAGCGGCCTTGGGCACGATCTGCGCAATCTCGCCATGCCCGTCCTGCTGCGACTCGACGTGTTGGCGCTTTCACCGGGCATCTCGGACGCCGCGCGCATCGACATTGGGGCAATCCGCGCGGGGATTGAACATTTGCATCGACTGGCCAACGGTCTGCGATTGCTCAGCGACGATGGTTTCGACGCGACGGCGCGGCGCCGCACGACGGATCTGAACGGCTGGTGGCGTGACGTGCGCCCGTTGGTCGAGAATGCACTCGACCCCGGCACGAGTGTCGTGGTCGACATGCCAGACTCGACCCCCCGACTCGCCGTGCCGCCGGGCCCGTTGGCGCAAGTGATCGTCGCACTCGCCACGAATGCGCGTCGGGCCATGTCCGCCACCACGTCGCGACGACTCACGGTCTCCGCGACGTGCACATCAACCGCGTTGCGACTGATCGTGTCCGATCGTGGCGCGGGCATGGACGCGGCGACCCGTCTCCGCTGCCTCGAACCGTTCTTTCCCACGTATCAAGGGCACGAGGCAGCCGGCCTCGGACTCTCGAGTGGGCGCGCCATGCTGCGCCACCACGGCGGCGACCTCCTCTTGGAGGAGCATGAAGGCCCGGGGGTATCGGTGGTGATGGTCGTTCCGTTCGCCAGCGACTCCGGCGCCACCTGATTCCGCCTCGCGCATCACGCGGCCTCTCTCGACACCAACCCGTTCGGCAGGCCAATATTGGGGATCATTCATGTTCCCCGAAGTCGTCCAGGAGCCGAGATGCGCCGTTTGTTTGCTTGTGCCGGTCTGATCCTTGTTGCCGGTCCGCTTGCCGCACTCCAACCGCCGACGCAGCCCCCGGCGGGTCGCGGAGGTGGCGGGTTTCGTGGCGGCACGACGATCAAGGCCGGTGAAAGCTGCCCGCCAGGCACCACCGAGGTGCGTCCGCGTAGTTGTCTGGCGCCCGAGGAAGCGCCGCCGAGCATTCTCGATTATCGGCCCAAATCGACGCTGATCGCACCAACCACCATGGTGAAGACGGCCAAGTTTCCGGCGATCGATTTTCACGGGCATCCGGGACAGATGCTGGCGTCCACCGAGAGTCTCGAACGACTGCGCATCGCACTCGACAGCCTGAACGTTCGGACGATGATCGCCGCCGAAAACATGTCGGGCGATCGCCTCAAGCGCGTGATGGACACCGTGCGTGCGTCTGCGAAGATGAAAGACCGCGTGCGCGTGCTCACCGGCATCAACTTCAGCAACGTCGGTCCGGGGTGGGCGGAAAAGGCCATCGCACAGCTTGAGGCCGACGCGGCCGCTGGCGCTGTCGGTGTGGGTGAGATCGGAAAAGGGTTTGGTCTCAACACGCGCAAGCCCGATGGCAGTCGTCTCAAGCTCGACGATCCCGAACTCGACCCCATCTGGGCGGCGTGCGCGCGACTCAAGCTGCCGGTGTTCATCCACACGGCCGATCCGCAAGAGTTTTTTCAGCCGCAAGGGCTGACGAACGAGCGGTGGCTCGAGATCGCGCTCTTCCCCGAGCGCCGGTATCCGCAGGACAAGTTTCCGAGCTTCGAGCAGCTGTCGACGGAGCGCGACAATCTGTTCCGTCGCAATCCCAAGACGACATTTGTCACGGCGCACATGGGTTGGCATGCCAACGATCTTGGCCGACTGGGCAAGATGCTGACGGAGATGCCGAATGTGTACACGGAAGTGGGCGCCGTGTTGTACGATATCGGCCGGCAGCCGCGCGCGGCGCACGACTTCTTCGTGAAGTACCAGGACCGCATTCTCTTCGGCAAGGATTCCTTCCAGCCGGAAGAGTATTCGTACTATTGGCGCGTGTTTGAAA
>JAGNMU010000052.1 GCA_017991005.1 Gemmatimonadaceae bacterium
GGGGTGGGGTGGGGGGCTTTACTACAGATGCGGGACTGGGGACTGAGAGACTCGGGACTTGGACTTGGTGCGAGACGGGAGACGGGGACGGGGACGGAGACGGAGACGGAGACGGAGACGGAGACAAAGACAGAGACTTGAGACCGGAGACAGAATGGTGTGCTTGGCAATGGCGGGGTGAAGGCGTGAGGCGTGATAGATGCAATTGTAGGGCATGCACAATCACCTCCGTCTCGAGATTTGGATTCGCTCGTCTGAGCTTTCCGTTCAGATCTGTGCAGCGATTTCGCGTATGCGCGGCCGTCGGTATCGCGCGGTGCTCGGCCAGTTGGAGCGCGCCATCGTCTCCGTGCCGTCCAACATTGCCGAGGGAGCGGGGCAGTCGTCGGATGCGCAATTTGCGCGGTTTCTCTCCATCGCAATTGGCTCGATCAACGAGTCGATGAGTCATCTGGAGTTGCTCTCACGTCTCTCTGTCCTGCCAGCCGCGCAGGCGCGGGAATGGTGCGCGGAACTCATCGCGATCCGCAGAATGACGCACGGCCTGCGCCAGCGCCTCATCGGTCCTGCGCCCAGTCCAGACCCGCCAGATCGCCGACCCTGAGTCCCGCTCCTTTCGTCTGTCTTTGTCTCTGGTCTACCCGTTGATCTCCGTCTCCAGTCCCCCGTCTCTCCGTCTCCGGTCTCTCGTTGGTCGTTCCGCAGGAACCATCCCCCCGCACCCCGAGTTATATCTTCCACGTATGCCCCATGTCACCGTCACCCGCGTCTTGCGCTTCAACGCTGCGCACCGCGTTCACAATCCGGCGCTCTCTGACGACGAGAACACCCGTCTCTTTGGCAAGTGCAACAATCCCAACTGGCACGGGCACAACTACCGGTTGGAAGTGTCGATCAAGGGGACGATCGACCCGCGCACGGGCTATGTGATCGACCTGGGGCACCTGCGTGATCTCGTCGAACGAGAGGTGATCGACAAAACCGATCACCGGAATTTCAACATCGACGTGGACTACATGCGGGACATCATTCCGACCACTGAAAACATCGTTGTCGCAATGTGGCGCGTGATTGCGCCCGCTGTGGCACCGGCGCAGCTCGTGCGGCTGCGGCTTTGGGAAACCGATCAGAACTATGCCGAATACGAAGGAGACTAAGGGCGTGATCCGCGGCATCTCCGCCGCGCGCACTGCCGCCGCCACGCTGGCCGCGCTCGATCCTGATGAGCTCATGATTGCCGACGAGCGCGTCACCGAATTCGAAACGGTGATTCGCCGGCAACTCGAGCTGATCGGCGAGGATCCGAACCGCGAAGGGTTGCTCAAGACGCCGAGCCGCGTGGCCAAGTCGATGGCGTGGCTGACGCGTGGCTATGAACTCAATGCCAAGGAAGTGATCGGCGACGCGCTGTTCGCCGAGGCGCATGAGAACATGGTGATGGTGCGCGACATCGAGATGTATTCGATGTGCGAGCATCATATGCTGCCGTTCTTCGGCAAGGTGCACATTGCGTACATTCCGAACGGCAAGATTGTCGGACTGTCCAAGCTGCCGCGGGTCGTGGAGGTGTTTGCGCGCCGTCTGCAGGTGCAGGAGCGTCTGGGCGAGCAGATTGCGAACGCTATCGACGAAGTGCTGCAGCCGCGTGGCGTGGGCGTGGTTATCGAGGCGGTGCACTTGTGCATGATGATGCGTGGCGTCGAGAAGCAGAGCTCGCGCACCATCACCTCCTCGCTGCGCGGACTGTTTCGGGACGACGCCAAAACGCGGAGCGAGTTTCTGCGTCTCGCGCACGGCCGCGCCGAGGGCTTCTGACCGTGAACCCGGAGCCGCTCGCGGGACGCCGTGCACTCATCACCGGCGCATCGCGCGGCATCGGCCGCGCGATCGCCGAGTCGCTGGCGCTCGCGGGGGCTGATGTGGTGCTGGTGGCGCGCGGCATCGCCGGACTCACGGCCGTGTCCAAGACGATTGGCGAACGCGCCGAGGTGCGCGCCTGTGATGTCACCGACCACGGCGCGGTCGCCGCACTGGCCGACGCACTGATGACGGCGGGGCGGACGCCGGATATCCTGGTGAACAACGCCGGACTGTTTCCACTGGCGCCACTGGATGAGATGGATCCGGTCGAGTTTGAGGCGACGATGCGGGTGAACGTGCTGGCGCCGTTCTTTGTGCTGCGTGCGCTGTTGCCGTCCTTCAAGACGCGCCGATCCGGCCACGTGCTTACGATCGGCTCGGTGGCTGATCGAACAGTATTTGCCGGCAACGGGGCGTACGCGGCCAGCAAGTATGCGCAGCGGGCCATGCAGGAAGTGTTGCGCCAGGAGCTCAAGGGAACTGGCGTGCGGAGCACGCTGGTGTCACCTGCGGCCACTGACACGCCCATCTGGGACCCGATCGACCCCGATCACCGTCCCGGATTTCCAACGCGTGTCAGCATGCTGCGTCCCGCCGATGTGGCCGAAGCGGTGCTGTGGGCCGTCACACGGCCCGCGCACGTGAACGTGGACGAGGTGCGGCTCTCCAGTTCGTAGCGGCAGGTGGGCTCGCGAGAGCGGGGGGCAGCGTGCAATTTCGTGCGACCCTCACCCGCCCGGCCATGACTTCACGTCGCACGCTCCCCCGCCGCTTCGCAGTGCCAACACTGCTGTCCGCCCTGACGCTGATGTGCGCGCCGTTCGCGAGCGCCAACGCGCAGACTGGCGCGCCGCTCTCCCCGGCGGACCTGCTCGATATCCGCAGCGTGTCCGTCGGGGACTATTCGCCCGACGGCCGATGGCTGCTGGTGCGGATCGCAAAACGCGCCGATGGACTGGGATATGTGGCGGCGCGCGAGGGCGATCCCAGCTACACGCGTCCAGCGCCGGCGCGACTGCTGCTCATGAACGCGGCCACTGGCGACACGACGCCCATCCTTGGTGCCGCTCGGACGTTGGGCAACGTCGCGTGGTCGCGCGACGGCGCCCGGCTGGCACTAACCACCCGTGACTCCGTACCGCAGCTGCTCACGTGGGAGCTCGCTACACGCCGGCTGCGCGTCGTCCCCATGGGGAGCACGCGGCTCGCTGAAACGAGCGACGTCTCATGGAC
Source organism: Gemmatimonadaceae bacterium (assembly GCA_017991005.1). Taxonomy (GTDB): domain Bacteria; phylum Gemmatimonadota; class Gemmatimonadetes; order Gemmatimonadales; family Gemmatimonadaceae; genus Gemmatimonas. Next base: position 3,094 of record JAGNMU010000052.1, read on the forward strand.
AGATGATGGACGGTTGCTGGTCGCCATTCGCGAACGTACATGGCTACCGGAAGTGCGTGCGCGTTTTGATTCACTTGTCGGCGGGCCCATCTCGGTGCAGGTGGGGACCGAACCGTTTCTCGCCTGGGATATGCTGCGGCGTCTTGGGAATCGGGTCCTCGTCGCGGCGGTCACCCCGTCCAGTGGTACGGTCGACACCGTGGTCTCGGCGACGCAGGTCTCCAGCTGGGTCGCGTCGCGCTCCGGCGAGTGGGTGTCGTGGCGCGAAGACCAGACGGCGCGAACCAACTATGATGGTGCGCCCGGCGCCGAAGCCCGGCTGTGGGCGCGCCGCGGGCGCGACAGTGCGCGCATCGTGCTGCCGTCCATGCGCGGTGTCACGTTTGCGCAGGCACGTGACGGTGACCGATTTGCCTTCGGTCGCGACGGCGCGGTGTACGTGGCGTCGTTCAGCGACACCACGCCCAAACGGCTTGTTGGACCGGCGCCGCGTGCTCGCGGGCAGAATGCGCCGGCCGCGGGGAGTGTCGATTCCAGCGCTGCCGCGCGCGAAGAACGTTTTACACTCGTACGCATGGCGCCAACGGGCGACGCGCTGCTGGTCTCGTCACGCACGGGCCTCCACGTCGTGCGCATCGCCGATGGGTCGCGTCGCACCATCAGTGCGATCACCGATACCGTGCGCGGACCGCGCGTGTCGGCGGTGGATTGGACGGGTGACGGGAAGACGCTGTTGTTGAGCAGTGTGTCGCGTGTGTCGTGGGACCGTGCGCTCATGCGGGTGGATGCGGCCAGCGGCGCTACCGACACGCTGGTGCATGATGCGCGCTTGTATGGCACCCCACGTTTGTCGCCGGATGGGTCACGGTTGTCGGTGTTGATTGGCGACAATGCGAGGCCAGCCGATCTGTGGCTTGCCGACGGGCGATTCGGCGCCCCGCGTCGGGTGCTCGCGTCCAATCCGCAATTGGCCACGCGCCCGCTGCCGCGCACGCAACTGGTGAACTATCTCGACGCGGACGGCCGTTCGCAGTTTGGCGTGTTGACGCTGCCACCCGGCGATGCACGCGCGTTACCCACGGTGTTCAGTGTGTACGAAGATTTCTTCGACGACACCTTCGATGCGACCACGATGTATCTGGCGAGCCGCGGGTATGCGGTGATGAAACCGTCGGTGACGTTCGAGACCGGGTATCCCGGTGAGGCGTGGCTGAAAGGCGTGACCGCGTCGGCGAACAAGCTGATCGAGATGGGCATCACCGACAGTGCAAAACTTGGTGTACACGGCACGAGTTACGGCGGCTACGCCACCAATCTCCTCATCACACAAACGAACCGTTTCAAAGCGGCCATCAACGTCTCGGGAAAAGTCGATATCATCTCGTTTTATACCGATTCGCCGCGACTCGGCGTGCGCAACGTGAATGCCGCCGAAAAGACGCAGGACCGCATCGGGGCGACACTGTGGGAACAGCCGCAGAAGTATGTGCAGCATAGCGCCGTGATGTTCGCTGACCGCATCAAGACGCCGCTGCTTTTGATGACGGGCGGCGAAGATCACAACGTGCCGGCGATCAATACCCGTGAGATGTATTTCGCGCTCAGGCGCCTGGGCAAGCCCGTCGAGTGGGTGAACTATACCAATGGAGGACACGGCATTCCGATGACCAATGTGACGGAATTCACCGACTGGCACACGCGTCTTATTGGATGGTATGACCGCTATCTCAAGCCCAAACCCGCTTCAGTTCCCGCTTCGGAGAACCTGCGATGATCCCCCTTCGTTACGTGCTGCTCGCTGCCGCTACACAGCTCATGCCGGCGTCGAGCGCCGACGCGCCCGTGCAATCGATGAGCTTCTTCATCACGAGCGTGGGGGTCGGTGACGGGGCCAACCTCGGTGGGGTGGCTGGCGCAGACCGCCACTGCGCCTCGTTGGCTGAAGCCGCCGGGGTGCGTGGCAAGACGTGGCATGCCTATCTTGGACAGCAGGCCAGCAACGGCAAGCCGGCCATTCATGCGCGCGATCGGATCGGCAAAGGGCCGTGGATGAACGCGAAGGGTGTCGTGGTGGCCACCAGTGTTGATGACTTGCACAGCGACAGCAACAAATTGAGCAAGGAGAACAGTCTGACGGAAAAGGGCATGCCGGTGAATGGTCGGGGAGACACGCCGAACACGCACGACATCCTGACGGGTGTCGGTCTCGACGGACGCGTCTCGTCGGACACCACCGACACGACCTGCCGCAACTGGACCAGCAATACCACGGGCGCCGCTTCCGTCGGGCATCACGACCGGCAGGGCGGTGGAGCGAATCCCACGTCGTGGAACAATGCCCATCCGTCGCGCGGATGCAGTCAGGACAATCTGAAAGCAAGCGGCGGCGCAGCGTTGTTCTACTGCTTCGCCTCGTAGGCCCACGGTTTCAGGGCACCGATGCGAGTCGAGATGATTGAGTTGCTCCGGTGCCCTGAAGCGCACGAACCATCGGCGCTCGTCACCGTCGCGTTCACCCGCGATGGCGATCGACTGCTGAGCGGTGAACTCGGCTGCCCCGTCTGCGGTGCGGCGTACTCGTTACGAGATGGTGCGGTGTGGCTCGTGCACGAAGGCGTGCGCACCCACGACGCCGACGTCGTCAGTCGGCCTGATGGAAACGCTCCCCCTGTCGATCGTCGTGATGTCGATCTTCGTGATGTCGATCTTCGTGGTGTCGAGGGCACGGCGGCACTGCTGGATCTCTCCGAGCCGGGGATGCGCACGGTGCTGTGCGGTGCGTATGGCACCGTTGCTGCGGCGCTCGTGGACATGACGGGTGCGCGCTGCATCGCGATTGGCGGTGCGGCCGAGCGCGGTTTGCCCGCTGAGGTAGATCAGGTGCGGATGTTGTCGCGCGCACGACTGCCATTCGCCGATACGTGTATCGACGCGTTGGCTGTCGATGCGACGTACGCCGCGTTGCTTGCGGATGCCGCACGCGTGGTACGGGTCGATGGACGCGTCCTCGCTCCGTCGCACCTGCCGGTTCCTCACGGTCTCAAGGAACTGGCGCGTGATGCGACGGAGTGGGTGGCCGTTGTCCTGCCTCGATCAACGGCGCCGGTCGGGCTGCGTCGTGCGCGTGCTACTTGGCCGGAGTAGCTACCGGGTCTGCGTTATTGATGTCGCGGATGATCTTCCAACTGCCATCCGTCTGACGTTTCCAGACGGTCAGATATTTGCCCTGCTCGGTCGTGGGTTTCGCGTTCTTCATGGTGGTGGTCATGCTGAACGTGCCGGTCTCCACGGCGAGATCGCCACCTAACGTCACATCGTTGGTCGTGAACTGCGCCGCGTTCACCTTCATGCTTTCCATCATACCTTTGAAGCCGGCCTCGATTTCGGCATGGCCGTTCATGCGCGTCATGCCTGGCATCATCACGACGGCATCATCGGCGTAGTGCGCGGATGCGGTGACCGCGTCGCCAGCCAGCATCGCGGCGACCGCCTTCTGGTTGGTGGCATCAATGGCGGCGCGGGCTTCGGTGAGCGTTGGCTCCGCCAGTGTCCCCGCTGCCGATCCTGTTGCGCCAGGCGTCGATTCCGCGCTGTCTGACGGTGGTGAACATGCTGCCGCGAAGAGCAGCGCGGCACTGCTGAGAGCGAGCATGTGGCGATGGTACATACGCACCTCGCGGAGAAGGAGAAGGCATCACCTGCGAGGTCGAACTTGGCGTGCGTTCGCGCGATGTCAATCGTGTGGATGTGACACGACACGCGAGACGCACGAGGCTGTCAACGTGGAGCGGGCACAGCGGCACGTGCGGTGGCTGCACGTGGAAGAGACGCATGTGGATCAGACGCACGCGGATCACTCGCCTGGGTCACCGTGCGCACGCCCAGCGTACCCCAATCGATGTCGTTGCGGATGCCGGACCACATCTCGAGAACGCCCACCTCAACGGACGTCTTGACAGATTGTCCGTTGATCACCGGGCGCAAGGGAAGATCGAGAGGCAGGGTCGACACGGAGGCGGACACCGCTGCGCCGTCAATACCCAGCGCACAGCGTCCGTCGCCGAACACCTGGAGTGTCACGTCGTGCCAGCGACCATCCGCGATGGACGGGGCAGAGCGTGGAATGGTTGCGTTCACGCCGGCCGCGACAAAGGCCACGAGATCCATGTATTCGCCGCCTTCACCTCGCGGCGCATGAAAGGTGCAGTGGCGCCGCGAATCAAGCTCGTCCCAGCGCGAGGAGAACTCTCCGGTGGCTCTGGTTTTCCACTGCGCAAGACCGCTGTCTGATGTCACGTATCGCAGGCCGATCGAGATCGACTGCCACTGGGACGCGGTGATCGGCAGACGCACCCGGGCGCGCATGCCGATGCCACGTTTCGCATCGAATGCGCGGAGGCTGATGATGCCGCTTGTGAGGTGATCATCGCCGGTGGGCCGCAACACTCCGTGGTCGACGCGCGGTGTGGGAAAGCCGAATGGTAGCCAACGGGCCAGCCACGTCTCCGTCCAGTCTTCGCGCAGGAGGTTGGCTGCCGGCCGAGCCGACACCACGATACGCGCGGTATCGCTGATGATGCCGCCGGCGGAGACCACGATGCGCGCGACCCCTGGTGCCTTGGCGAGAAACATCCCGTCCGATTCGGGCGCGAGGATTGCCGGATCCAGAGATTTCCAGCGCGACGCGGGCACACCACGCGGGCGACCGGAGTTGTCCACGCCGCGCACCTTGAATCGCTGGCGCTGAAACAGTGCGATGCTATCGGGCGCGGCAATCGCGACGGCAGACAGTGCATTGTCTGTCGGTTCCCACACCAGAAAACGTCTGCCAATGCTCGTGACCTCTGCATTTTCGAATTGCAGGACGCGCTTGGTGTCAGGCGTGGATGGGCTGAAGACGGCCGCGACTTCGTCTGGGTATCCGTCGACGCGACAGAGACACAGCACCAGCCGTCCGGATGGATCGACGCGATAGTCGGTCCCCGATTTGTCCAGCAACAGCAGACGCCGCGTGACAATGTTCAACTGGACCAGCACGCGATCCTGCTGCTCCACCGTCTCGGCAAGGACCAGGAGTTCGTTGTCCGAGCGCCAGCCAAGCACGTTCTTTGGGATCGTATCCGACGGCAGCGTCAGACAGCCGCCGTCGCTCGCATCGACGGTGCTCCAGCAGACGCGTGCCGTGCCGCGGACGGCGGGGCTTGTCACGAATGCCAATCGCGTCCCGTCAGAGCTCCAGGAGAATCCTGTCTCCTTGTCGTCGCTGTTCGTGATGCGATACACCGAATCGCGAGGTACGTCATAGACCAAGAGTTCAGCGCGCTGCATCGGGTGCAGTGCGCCCGTGGCGTACGCGAGGCGCTTGCCGTCTGGCGACATGGTAGGCAGCGACTGATCACGTGCGCCGCCTCGATAGACTGACACCTCTCCTCGCGGTGAGACGCGAAAGATGTCCATGCCGCGTACAGCGTCGTCGGACAGCAGGCTGTGCCCGACATAGCTGCTGTCCGGAAGTCGCCCCGAGATGGCCACCTGCGCGATGGACGTCAACGGAACCGGCGCCCGAACGGCACGGAGTTCCACCGGCGCACTGGTCGACAAATCGTCGAGGATGTCCGGCACGGCGAGGAAGACCGTGCTGTCACCCACCACGGCGTCCATGGTGAAGATTGCGCGGGTCACGGGTGCGGCAGGACGGCGCGTCACCAACACGAGCGCGGCAATGATGGAGAGTCCGAGCGTCGCGATCGCGCCGCTCAAGAACCACGTCGCACGATAGCGCGTGCGCCACGGCAGGCGCGCGACCAGCCGCTCCACGTCGTCCGGCGCCGCCGATGGCCCCAGTACTTCGCGACCGAGGTTGCGGATGGCACTGCGTTCGCCACTCATGTGCGCGGTGCGTACGGCGCGCAAAAACACACGATCGAGTGCAGCGGTATCCGACACACGGGACCGGTGAAATCCCGCACGGAGCAACCGCGACAGATCCTCCCCTGCCGTTCGCTCGAGGTACTCGGCAACGGCGGCATTGGCACGGGCGCGGTCGGATACGGCTGCCATTTCGAATGCGGCAGCGGCGATTTCGTCGTGTGACACGCGGTATCGATCGTCCGCGCGCGTGATGAGTCCGCGTGCCTCGAGTTCGGCGAGTGACTCCATGCCGTCCTGCGCAAACAGCACGGGGAGCGCGGCATGTTCAACGAACGTACCGGCAATCGCCAGACGCAGGAGTGTTTCGCGTGCTGCGGCGGGAAGGGCCGCAATACGTTGCTCGAGCGCCTTGCCCGCACCGAGTGTGGCGATGAGCACCGCGTGGTCCGGCGTTCTCCACTGGCCGTCGGTGTGCACCAGCTGTCCTCGCTCCACCACCAGCTGGAGCGTCTCAAGCACCAGCAGCGGAGAACCGCGTGTTGTGCCGTGCAGTGCGCTGACGAAGGCATCGGCCCATGGCTCGCTGGGAAGCCGCGCGATGCTCATGACCAGCGCCCCGACGTCATCGACGGACAATGGAGTCAGCGTGAGTCGCTGCGCCGATGGGCTAGCGTCGAGAAAGCGCTCAGCGTTTCGCGCGGCGGTCACCAGCAGGAGTGCCACATTGCCCGCGCGGTTGGCCAGCGACGACAGCAGTACTCCGGACTCGGCGTCGATCCAGTGGACGTCATCGATGAGCAACACGATCGGCGCGTCGTGCGCGAGCGTGGTCACCAGCTCGGTGAGTGCCAGCGATCGCCGGCGGAGCGCATCATCGCCGGTACTCCGATCGGGCTCGGCGCGCAAATGGTTGGAGGCGATGGGACTCAGCGCGATGAGCGTACTGGCCGCATCGGGAGAGACGGCTGCCGCTCCGCGCATGGCGACGAGCATCGCCACGAGGTGTGCGGCAAACGCGTACGGGAGTGAACGCTCACCGGGCATGCCGCGCACAGATACCACGCGCACCCGTGCGGATCGCAGCCGGGCGGCCAGTCCATCCAGCAGTCGCGACTTGCCAAGGCCGGCCGGTGCCGCGAGGTGCACGTGCCGTGATTGACCTCGTTTCGCTGATTCGAACGCGGCGAGAAGGACCGCAAATTCCAATTCGCGGCCGACCAACTCGGAGTGGAGCCCGGACGGCTCACCCGTGACGGGTGCCGCTCCGTTGGACCGACCGGTGCGCACGGCCTTCATCAACTGCGCCGTGGCCGGATCGGGTTCGAGGTCGTCGTCGGCGAGCCAGCGCTGCAGTCGTTCGAGCTCCACCGTTGCGCCAATGGTGTCGTCAGCGGCCAGGTACGACTCGAGGATCAACCGCCAGGCGCCTTGATGCCGCGGCGCGAGATCGAGGGCGCGCCGCGCGATCGCGACGGCGTCGCGCGCGCGTCCCTTGCCCAGACGATCACGCACTGCGCGTGTGGCGGCACCCAGATACAGCGATCGAAGTCGCGACCGCTCGAGATCCGCCCAGTGTTCAAACGCTGCGCCGCCCGGCGCGGCGAAGTCGGGAAAGAAGTCCCCGTTGTAGTACTGGAGTGCGAGCTCCGGATTGTCGGCGTCGAGTGACGCGAGAAACGCGCCGCGGTCCGACGACATTTCGGCCGTCAGCCGAACGCCGTCTCCCGTGGTGCTGAACGGGTCAAACCCCAGCTTCCGCCGGATGTACCAGAGTGTTTGCCGGAGGGTATGCCGCCCCGCCTCCGGCTCCGCGTCGGACCAGAGCAGCTCCAGCAGTTGCTCGCGGGACGCCGAATGCGCGGGGGCGCAATGGAGGAAGGCGAGGAGGGCGAGGGGTTTGCCGGCGGTGAGGCCAACACCTCGCGCATCACCTTTGGCGGCCGTCGCAAGCGATGCGTCGCCGAGCAGCTCGAGCCGCAGCGCGGTGGGATCAACGGAAGGTGGCAGCGATGGCATTGCGTACAGCGTCTGAGACAAGGGGAACCAGGCGTACTCGCACACGTTGACGGCAGGTTTGCGAGCGTCAAAGTGCCACCACTTGCTACTGCGACAACGTCAAGTCGCCGTCAGACACCCACAGAAATACTCGTGAATGCTCTTGTCGGTTAGGGAAGAAGTGGTACGTTCGCGACGCGCGCACACCAATCCACCCTCCCCGCCCATGAAACGCGACCTCTGGCTCCGCCTCCGCGCCTACCACTTCGAAAACCTCGCGCCGCCACAGTTCCTGGATCGCCTCGCGGCCACCTTCGGGTCGACCGACGCCTCCACGCGCGCCTTTGCCAACAAACTCGCGCGCAAACTTGGCTGGACGCCCGCCTTTGCTCGGCGTGCGATCGACGAATATCGCAAGTTCGTCTACCTCGGCGTGGTCAGCGAGACGGTCGTCACGCCACCCAAAGTCATCGACCAGGTGTGGCACGAGCACCTGCTCTTCAGTCGCGCATATCGTGAATTCTGCCGCGATGTGCTGCAGCGCGATTTTGACCACAGCCCCGAGTTGATTCCGAGCGCTGAGCAGGTGGAGCTGTACGAAGCGCAGTACCACGCGACGCTCACGTTGTACCACACCGAGTTCAACGTGGCGCCGCCAGCAGCCTTCTGGGGGACGCCGAAGTTCGCGACCAAGCCCGATCGCCGACCGGCCGCCAAACGACGGCCGCAACCGGCGGAGACTGGCGACGCCGGAGGCGACGATCTGCCGCTGTTTCTGCACTTCGACGGTCATGGCAACACGCCGGGTCATCATGACATGGCCGAATTCGGTGGCGGAGGTGGTTTCTCGGGTGGCGGCGGTGGCGATGACTGGGGCGATAGCTCGGGGAGCGGTGACAGCAGTGGTGGCGGCGACAGCGGCGGCGGATCGAGCTGTTCGTCGAGCTGCGGTGGCGGTGGCTGCGGTGGCGACTGATTGCCTCTAGACGATCGTCACGAAAAACCTCACACAAAGAACGACGCCGGCATCATCACGATGCCGGCGTCGTTTGGTGTTCGGACTGAGTTGCTGACTACTTCGCCAACACCAATTCAATCGGCTGACCAACGGGTGCGATCTTCACCAGACGCCGCGCGGCATCTTTGCTGACGAAAAAGATCACCGTCCCTTCGCCGCCCTTCTGCTCGATCTTCCAGCAGTCAAACGTGCCCGCGGGCACCTTCACCGACTCGCTGCCCACAACCGTGAGGGTAATCGGCTCTACGGTGCCCTTGCCGGGGCTAAACGCGTTGACGGTGAACTTTGCATCCGCGGCCCAGCGAAAGAGCGACAGCGCCAGCTGCACCGCATCCGAGTCGAGGGTGCCGGCCGGCAGTTCCGTGTCAACCGTCGTGGTTTTGGGGCCCGTTTGCGCGGCCGTCATGCTGGTGCCTTTTGCACGGCCACCGGCAAACGTGATATCCGTCTTGAGCTGCTGCCCCTGCATCGAGCCCGTTTGCACCAGCGACCGGGGATTGAGCGACCCGTCGGTCTTGAGCGTCGTGGTTTGCGCCAGCATGCCGTTCATGATGTTGGTGGATTCACCGATCGCCCAACCATCGGCGATCTGCTCCAGCGAATACACCGACGTCCCCAACGGATTGCCTTGCACCATCACCACAAACGAATCGCGTCGTGCGGTCAGTTTGGAGAAGTCGAGCGCGAGTGCCGACGCCTTTGGTGTCAGGTCGCCCGGCGTCATCGCGTCGCCGTCCACGCTCACGATGCGTGTTGGGGCGATGCCCTTGAGCTTCTCGTAGATCTTCGCACCGTCGCCCACCACCACGACCAGCGCCTGCGACGGACGAATCACGGCCTTCGCCGCCGCCTGAACCTGCGCCACGGTCACCGCCGACATGCGCGTGCGATACGTCTGCAGATAGTCGGCCGGCAGTCCGTACAACTTTTGCGTGGACACGCGATCGGCAAGCTGCTGCGGCGTTTCGATCGTCAATGGGAAACTGCCGACGATCGCGTTTTTGGCTTTCTCAAACTCCGACGCGCCGATGGGCTCCGCGCCAACTTTCTTGAGCTGCGCCAGCAACTCAACCAATGCGGAATCGGTGACCTCTGTGCGCACTTCGGCATTGGCCTCGAACGTGCCGATACCTCGCGGGCGGCTGATGCGCGAGTACGCACCGTAGGTCCAGCTCTTCTGTTCGCGCAGCACCGTGAAGAGTCGCGCATCGGTACCACCGCCAGTGATCCGGTTGGCGAGGGTCGCCGCAAACCGCGTCGGATCGGCCGCGCCGAGTGCGAGGTTGCCGACAAGGAGATTGCTCTGCACCGACCCCGGCCGATGCACGAGCAGAATCTCGGTGGCGGTGCGGGTTGGCGGCGCCGTAGCGACGGCGGCGGCCGCCGCCGCACCGGTCCAGCCGCGGAAGCTCTGCTCGGCCAGCGCGCGCACCTTGGCGAGCGTGATGTCGCCCGCGACCACCAGCAGCGCACCGCGTGGCTTGAGTCGCGCGGACTGGAACGCGAGCAGGTCGGCACGGGAAATGGCGCGCACCGACGTGGCATCCGCGCGTCGCCCGTACGGGTGCTTGCCGTATACGCCGGCGGCAAAATAGCGCGACGCGATCGCGGACGGATCCGACGCCTGCAGCTGCAGCGATGTGTACAGTGTCGCGCGAATGTGGGAGTGGATGCGCGAGACGACGCGTGTGACTCGAGAGGACGAGCCGCATGCATGCGCCGCGCTCCGTTCGCAGATGCTGTCGCCTGATCCAGGCGCGCGCCCGTCCGCGTCGGACGCGCTGACGTTGCTCAGCGGCTGACGGTCCGGCGACGCGGCCGCTAGGGCACGGTCCAGCGGTCGCGGCGATTCGCGAATCGATCGATGTGCAGATGCAGGCCGGTGCTCGCGCGATCGCGCAGACCGGCGGCGTTCGCCGCCTGAATTTGCGCTTTGAGCACGGCGTCTTTGGAGAAGTCCTTCACGCGAATGCCGGTCCGTCGCGCCGCATCCACTACGAACTGCACCTGTTGCGCATTCATGGTCTTGCTTCGCAAATCGATGGCACCGCCAGCGCCGTACAGGGAGAGATGCTCGGGGTGATCCCGCCCGGTGATTTCCAGCGGTGCGCCAAAGCGTGCCTGAAAACTGCTGCGGAGTGCGTCGAACGATGCGGCGAACTGCGAGACCGAGAGTGCGGCCGTGAGTCCCTGTCCCTGCAACGCGCCGGCGCTGCCGCTGGTGGCGAAGGACGGCGGAACGGTCAGCTTCTGCGCGCGGTACACTTCACCGATCGACGTGCGCAACTGATCGAGGCGCCGTTTCACGTAGGGATCATCGCGCAGGCGACTGGTGGAAATCACGCTCAGCCCCGTGGCGAATTCCGTCAGCGCGGCCGGCGCCGCGCCGACTTCAAGCAGAATATTGCCGCGCTCGATGTGATCGAGCGTCACGCCCAGCAGGGAGTCGAACACGGCCGCATCGGCGGGTGACAGGGCCACCGGCGTCTCCTGCGGCCGCTCCTGGTACGTTTTCCAGCCGTACCATCCGAATGCCGCGAACGCGCCAAGCACCAGCAGTGCCAGCACCCCAATCAGCACGCCGCGTCCGCCGCCCTCAAAGGAAAACGTTCGCCCGCGGCGGCGCTTGCGGCGGCCCGGCGTGGGCTGCCAGGCCGTGCCGGCGACGGGCGGAGTGGCCTCGGGCGCACCGTCGTCGAATTGCAACGTGGCTCCCGGCGCCAATTGCAATCGGTCCCCGCTCTGCAGCAACCGGTCACCCGTGGACGCACGGTCGTTCACCAAGACGGACGCGTTGCCACCACTCAACCACCAGCCGTCCTCACGTTCGAGGAGAACCGCATGTCGCGGTTGCACGAGCGGATGGTCCAGTCGCGCCCCCGCATCGCGCGCGCGTCCAACGACGAACGGCGACGACGTCAGCGGAAAGTGCGCCTCAGGAAGCGGGGCGAGGCTGACGAGGGAGGGACGCGTTGGCGCAGGCATGGCTGCGGAACGCTGCAGTACGCCGCAGCGGGACGCAAGGCGGCTGAGCACGCATTACTTTTCCCGTATGATCAGTGATGCAGAGCTGCTCCGCGCCGTCGACGAGGCAACGAGCGAAGACTTTCTCGTGTACGGAGAGCTTGGTCGGGAAGGCGCTACGAAAGTGGCGTTGCTCGCCCTCGAGCGTGCGACGGGAAGTCTTGTCGTATTGGTGGTGGTGGCCTCGGTCGCCGACGATGGCAGCACGGAGCTTGGCGTCGATGTGCTGACCGAGCTCGATAATCGTGTGCCTGACGCCGGAACGTTCTGCGCCAAGTGCGGCACGAAG
>JAGNMU010000431.1 GCA_017991005.1 Gemmatimonadaceae bacterium
CCGGATAGCCGCGCCGCGACACAGAGTCGATCTGCCCATCAGGATCGTAGTACGTGTGGACGCTGAGGCTCTCGGACGGCGACGCGCCGTTGGTCCAGAACGTTGCGCGGAGGGTGATGTCACCCCGGATCGTGTGGACGATGCGCTCCCGCAATCGGCGTGTCGAACTGGGAAGGGAGTCGATCGGAGAGACGATCAGCGTATCACGCCCGATTGCGTCCTGCGAACGTGTGGTGACGTTGCCCTTGGGCGTCTGCTCCGAGACGTTGTTGCGCGTGGTGGCATGGTACCCGTAGTTGTAGTAAGCGGAGGTACCGTTGATGGCCGGGAGGATGAGCGTGACCAGCTCCTCCGGGTAGGTGCTGCTGTAGATGTAGTTCACGCGGCTCGTGATTCCGCGTTGGTCCTGCTGCCAGTCGCGCCGGCCATTCACCGCGCTGACGCCGAATCGAACCGTGTCCTTGAGTGGCGGAATGACGTGCGTGAGTTGGTCGAAACTCGTCTCGTAGACGTACTGCGTGGTGTCGCGAACGCCCGCGTTGACGCCGGTCGAGTCGATGACTCGCAGCACATTCCCGCGATCGTCCCATTCGTAGAACACCACGTGACCACCCGGACGGCGCACGCGTGTCGGCTTCCACCCGAACTGCCACCCGTCGAAGTACGCCTCGGCGCGCACTTGTGTCACAGCGCCAATCGGATCGACCATGCGGCGTACTTCGCCGAAACGCCCCTGGAAGAGGGCCGAGGTGTCGGCTACTGCGCGAGGTCCGTCGACCCAGGTGTAGGCGCGTGCGGTGTCGACGGCGGCCGGCGAGCCGCTCTGGGGGAGGCCGCGTGACTCTCCAGCGACTACGGTTGTTGTGATCACGCCGCTCCCGAAGCCCGGTGCGACACTCGCTGATCGCGCCTTGAATGCGGCATCGAACGTAAAGGTCTGCGCGACCGCTCTACGGCTCTTGCGCTCGCGGAGAACGTACTGCGTGGTCGTGCCACCATAGTACGCGAACTGCACGCTCGAATCGCTCGCGTTGCGAACGCGCACGACGTTGCCCGCCGTGTTGACGATGGTGTCCTTCCGAATCTGCATGCCCGTGGAGCCCAGTGCGGGCGGCGTCACCACGGCCAGACGACCGTTGGTGTAGCTGAAGCCGAACGACATGCCGGTCGGTGAGGGCAATGTCATGGTGGCGACACCCGCCGAATCAGCGGTGGTCACATAGGACAGGACCGTGACACGCCCGAAGCGGTTGATGGTGCGGATGTGTCGCCCTTGCAGGTCGAACTCCGTACGACGTCCCTCCGGAAGGCGCCGCACGTAGGCCTGTTGCGCCGCATCGTAGGTGATCGAATCGAGTCGGTCGTAGTACATCGCTTGCCCAACCGTGAAGGTGCGGGTGCTGCCGTCGCCACCGACCCAGAGCAATGCGGTCGTTCCGCCCGACTGGTAGTACTTCTTCACTCGATCGAGACCCACAAGCCACCAGCCCGCGCCGTATGGGCTATTGGAGCGGTTCACGTGGTGGTAGCCACCGACGATCGAATCCGGCCTCGGTACGCGCGTCAACCCATACCAGTTCGCCGGTTTCACGTAGTAGGAGTAGACACCGGTCGTGTCGTTGATGGCGTCCGCGGTGATCGTCACGCGCCGCGCGGCCGTCGTTCCCGCTGGCCAGTCTGTTCCGCGCCACGCCGAGGTAACACAGGTCCACGCCGCGGGCGGCGCATTGTACGGCGCACGGCATAGCCGCAGCTCGACGCTATCCGGCTGCGTGGTCGTGGCGAGTTGCGTGATGGTGACCGGAACGCTCAGCCGCGGATGCGCGAACTGGCTGTTGTAGAGCAGCGTTGGCGTCACCTCCGTGTCGAACGCGCGCACACTCGAGAGCGGATGCGTGACGCGCAAGTCACCGCAGTCGGTCGCTGCGTTCGCGCCGAGGTTGACTGACAGGCAGGCGCTTCGCTCGATGGGATAGCCGGAGTTGGCCACATCGATCGCGGCGACGGGGGCTGCCTGCGCCATCGCGTGTCCGAGCGACTCCCACCACGCACTTCTGCCCAAAGTCGCCACGCCCGAGCCAGTGACCACCGCCGTACCGATCGCAAACCACGTCAGTCGTGTCCCATTCACCGTCCACCTCGCTGCGCACAGGTTGCTGCGCACGGAAGGCAGGGCACGTGCCAGTGAAGGCAGGTCCGCAAGTCATTGCAGCTGATGGACTTTGTTCAGGCGCAGTCGCCGCCCAACGTGCGGCGACGAACAGGCGCGAACTCGGGGCGGACGTTCGCGAACTGGGCGCGCCGCCGGCGATGACCCCTCGACTATGCGGGTTGCGCGCGAGACCGATTCCAGCGAGCACACGGCGCGCCGGATCCCGCGCCAGCGCCGCTCGCCGGGCCGCGATTACACGGGCAAAGCTCGCGCTAGCACGGTGAAGCGGCACTTCTCATGTTCGGAGCTAGGCAGAGAAGGGGGGCCAGATCCAACGAGAGGCTGCCGCGTTGGCTCTGACCCCGGCTGTGACCCCGGCTCACCCCTGCTCACGGCACCGCTAGATTTCATCGCATGGAGCGCCGTATCGAGATCTTTCCCACTCACGCCGCCGCCGCCGCCGCGGACCGTCAGGCGTGGGCCGCCCTCTCGCCCCAGGAGCGTCTCGATCGCGCCTTGGAGCTACACGCTCGCTACCGGGAGGCCTTTGGTGAAGCTGGACAAGGACTTGCTCGAGTTACTCGCGTTGTTGCGTTCACACGGCGCTGAGTTTCTCGTGGTCGGCGGGCACGCCGTCGCGTTTCACGGGCGTCCCAGGCTCACGGAAGATCTGGACCTCTTCGTGCGACCGGACCGCGCCAACGGCATCCGCATTGTGGCGGCATTGCGCGAGTTCGGCTTCGCTGAACTCGCCCTCGAGGCGTCGGACTTCGAGGCGGACGACCGGGTCATCCAGTTGGGGCGATCGCCCAACCGCGTGGACCTGCTGACTAGGCTCTACGGCGTCGAATTCGCCGAGGCCTGGACACGACGCGTGGCAGCATCGCTGGACGGTGAACCCGTGTGGATGATCTCCCGGGAAGACCTCATCAGGAACAAGCGCGCGACAGACCGGACCCAGGATCGAGCGGACGCCGAGTTTCTCGAGGACCAGACTTAGCACAGTGCCCACCGCTCTACGTAACGCCCCGGACGTTCGGAAGGAGCGGTGCCTCCGTGCTACGTCCCGCCGCGCGCTTCGATGGTTTGCGACTCTCGCGCCTTCGCCGCCTCCGCATCCGCCAGCCACCCACGCCTGAGCTGCTCCATGGGGATGCTCGACTGGTACGGCTTGATGTCGAGAATCGGCGACCCGTCGAGCATGTCGACGCCGCGCACCCTGAGCGTCGCCCCGTCTCGGCCCAGCAGTTCGACGACGGTGAGCCCGATGGGATTGGGGCGCAGGGGCATGCGCGTGGCGAAGACGCCGTGCGGCTTCCCGTCTGCCCGCGCGCGCGACATCAGCTCGTAACCCTGGATGCGATCAAAAACCCAGATCACATAGAGATGCGAGAAGCCCTCGATGTCGGTGAGCCCTGCCTCCAGCTCGGGGCGCAGGACGAGCGCCCCCTCGGTCGAGTGCTTTGCGCCAAGCCCCTTCGGCACCTGGTCCATGGTGACAAAGGGGCTGCGCACGACCCCGATGGGATCGAAGGTGATCATGCGGATGCCGAGTGTCGTTAGGCGTGCGCGGGGCGCGTCACGCCTCCTCGTTCGTCGCCTTGTTCTGCCACCCGGCCAACTGCTTCCCCACCGGCAGCTCGCGCACCCGCACTCCCGTCGCGGCAAAGATGGCGTTGGCCAGCGCCCCACCGGCGGGCGGCACCCCCGGCTCACCAATGCCCCCTGGGAGCCCCTCGCTCTCCACGAGGTGCACATCGACCACCCGCGGCGCCGCGCGCATGCGCGTGACCTGGTAGTCACGGAAGTTGGACTGCACCACCTTCCCCTCGGCAAACGAGATCTCGCTGTACAGCGTGTTGCTCATCGCCATGATCAGCGCCCCCTCCATCTGTGACCGGGCACGATCGGGGTTGGCGACATACCCG
>JAGNMU010000432.1 GCA_017991005.1 Gemmatimonadaceae bacterium
AGACAGCGCTGAGACAGCGCTGAGCCAGCCGAGCGGGGCCGTCGCCATGCGCGCAGGGACGGACGGGAACGCCCCCGCCCCCGCCCCCGCGCCGATGCGTCGGGACTCTTGGAGAGGGCACTAAATTGTTCGGGATGCGCTCTTCTCGCGTTCCCGAATTGCTCGCGCCCGCTGGCTCCCTCGACGCGGTTCGAGCCGCTGTCGCCAACGGCGCAAACGCCGTCTACCTCGGTGCGTCGCTCTACAACGCGCGAGACGAGGGTGCACAGCTGTCTCTCGATGAGTTGGCACAGGCGTGCGCCATGGCCCACGCCCGCGGGGTGCGTGTGTACCTCACGTTCAACGTGCTCATGAAACCGCACGAGCTCGTGGACGCGCTGCGCTACCTCGGCGAATGTGTGGATCGTGGCATTGACGCCGCGATTGTCCAGGACCTCGGTGTGGTGCGCCTGATTCGCCGCGTGTATCCCGGTCTCGAGGTGCACGGGAGCACGCAGATGACCGTGCACGACGCGTCGGGCGCGCGCGTCATGGAGCGACTGGGGATCGAACGCATTGTGCTGGCCCGCGAAAACACGCTGAACGATATCCGCTCCATTCGCGAGGCCGTGCCGACGTTGGGACTCGAGACGTTCATTCACGGCGCGTTGTGCATTTCCTACTCGGGGCAGTGCTTCATGTCCGGCATGATCTCCGAGCGGAGCGCCAATCGTGGCTCCTGCGCGCAGTCGTGCCGCAAGGACTACACGCTGACCGATGAGTCGACCCACGCAACGCTCGATTCCGGCTTCCTGATCTCGGCGAAAGACCTCGCGGCACACGATCATCTCGCGCAGATCGCCGAGCTGGGAGTGGGGTGTCTGAAAGTGGAAGGCCGGAAGAAGAAGCCCGAGTACGTGGCGACGGTGACCCATGCCTATCGCACCTGGCTGGATCGCCTTGCTTCGGGCGTCACCACGCCGCCGCCCACCAACGAAGTCGAACCGTTGGTCCAGATCTTCAGTCGTGGCAATACCGGAGGGATGTACGGCGGTCGAGCCGGCCGCGAGTACATCACCCGTACACAGCCCGACAATCGCGGACTGCCGATAGGCACCGTGGTCGGACGAGCCGGTACCGATATCCTCGTCGACGTGACCCACCCGATAGCCGTGGGCGACGGCATCGGGTTCGAGGCGCCGGATGCCAGCGCGGGTGCCGCGGTCGGCGGTTCGGTGCAGGGCGTGCGCACGATCTCGGTGCGGCAGGGCGTCCATCGGCAGGCACTGACCATGCGCGTGCGAGCGGCCGAAGGTCATCGCGTCGTGCGTACGAGCGACGCGGGGTTGATGCGAACGGCGCAGGAGAGTTTCGCGCGCGTGGACGTTCCAGACAAAGTCGGGCGCGTGCCCGTGAACGTGCGGGTGTTCGGACACGCTGGTGGTCCGCTCAAAACCACATGGCAATTCGGCGACGATGAAATCACGGTGCGCGGCGAGACGCCGTTAGCGCCAGCGACAAAACGGGCACTGGATGTCGCGCAACTGCGCGAGCAACTGGGTCGGTTGGGCGAGACCGATTTTGTGCTGGGTGCGCTCGAGGCGAGTGGGCTTGCCGAGGGGCTGTTTCTGCCGGTCAGCGAGCTCAATCGCATTCGGCAGCAGGCCGTCGAGCAGCTGGACGAACGCAAGGGCTGGCAGCGGATGGCGGAGCAGGCCGCCCGTGACACACGCATCCAGACGGCCGTTGCTGATGTGCCGCAACCGCTGTCGTCCGCAGCGGCTGAATGGACGGCTGACGCGGCGCCCTTTGCTTTGCGCGCCATTGTCTACGACGTGGACAGCGCGCGCGCGGCAGCGGCCGGCGGGGCAACCGACATCGTGTTGGATCCGTTCCTGCGGCATCCCATGCCGCCGCTGGCGCATGTGCACGCCCTGCGCGCGGAGTTGGAATCGCAGGGCATCTCGCTCCGTCTCCGCACGCCAAGCATCGTGCGTCCTGATGAGCGCAAACGGCTGCAGAAGTGGCTGGCGCTCGGACTCCCGTTGCTGTCCGGTCATCTGGGGCTCGTGGCGGAACAGGGAAGCAACGGGACGCATGTCGTGGCTGACTATGCGGTCAACGTGTTCAATGCGCATGCCGCGGCGCTCCTCTTCGAGGTGGGTGCGTCACGCATCACCGCCTCCATCGAACTCACGCTCGATGAAATCGGCGAGCTGGTCTCGCCGTGGAACGGGCGCGGGTTTGATGTGCTTGTCTACGGCAGACCGGAGGGCATGACGATCGAGCACTGCGTCTTGTCCGCCGCCTTCGACCGCGAACCGACAACGTGTCGCGATCTGTGTGTGCAGAAGCATCCGAACGTATCCATCACCGATCCCACCGGCTACACGTTTGCGGTAGCCACCGATTCGGACTGCCGCAATCGGCTGCTGCATTCTCGCCCCATCGATGCATCGGAGTTCTTGCCATCGTTGTGGAAGCACGGCATTCGCGGATATCATCTGGTCTTCAACGTGCCCGGCGAGCCGATCGAAGCGATCACGCGTGGCTATCGCGATGCGCTGGACGCAATAGCGGAAGAGCGAGAGGCCGTGCTCACCAGCACGCGGGCCATGCTGGATGGCGCATTTACGCGTGGGCATTTTGTGCGTGCCGTGTAATCGTTGACTGCGGACCCGCGCCGACTTTCGATGTGGCGGCGGCGAATGTGATACGCCGCCGCGCTGTCGCGGTCGGTAGTGTGCAGGATGATGATCGACACGCACGCGCGCCCCACCTTCGGCACGCTCGACGACGCCCGCGTAATGCTGCGCCAGCGCTTCGGCTATCCGGACTTTCGTCCACCGCAAATACGCGCCGTCGAGGCCGTGGTCGCAGGGCGTGATGCGCTGATTGTCTTGCCGACCGGTGGTGGCAAGTCGCTCTGTTATCAAGTCCCGGCGCTGATCCGCGCCGGACTCACCATCGTGGTGTCGCCGCTGATCTCGCTCATGAAAGACCAGGTGGATGCGCTGCGTCGTCGGGGCGTGTCCGCCGCGTTCATCAACAGCGCGTTGAGCGCCACGGAGGTCGCCGATTGCATGGCACGCGCGCAGGACGGCGCGCTCACCATGTTGTATCTGGCTCCCGAACGACTAGATGCGGGCAACACCGTACAGCGTCTCGCCCGCATCGGCGTCTCGATGCTCGCCGTCGACGAGGCCCACTGCATCAGCGAGTGGGGACATGATTTCCGACCGAGCTACCGCCGACTCGGCGCCATTCGTGAGCGGCTCGGGACGCCGCAGACCGTGGCACTCACGGCAACGGCCACGCCGGACGTGCGTGATGACATCGCGCGGCAACTTCAGCTCAAGACGCCTGACGTGGTGGTCGGTGGGTTCGATCGCACGAATCTGACGTACTTCGTCGTGCCAGCACCCACGCAGCGCGATAAGGACAGCGCCGCCATCGCGTGGCTTCGCAACGCGGGCGGTCCATCCGTGGTGTATGCCCCAACGCGAAAAGCCGTTGAGCGCCTCACCGCCGTGCTCGTGCGCGCTCGCATCCAGGCGGTGGCCTATCACGCCGGGCTTGATTCGACGCTCCGGCAGAGTGCGCAGAACGCGTTCATGAGCGGGCGGTCGCGCGTCATCGTAGCCACAAGCGCCTTTGGCATGGGCATCGACAAACCGGATGTCCGTCTGGTTGTGCATCACGCCATGCCCGGCACACTGGAATCGTACTATCAGGAAGCGGGTCGCGCCGGGCGCGACGGAAAGCACAGTCAGTGTGTGTTGCTGTACAGCGTTCCCGACCGTGCGACTCACGAATTCTTTCTCGCGAACACACATCCCGAACGCGCGTTGGTGGAACAGCTCTGGCAGCGGCTGTGCGCACTCGCCGATACCGATGGCCGGGTGATCGGCTCGCTCGATGCGCTCGCCCGGCGATTGCCGTTGGGAGGCGATACGAGACAGCTCGGCGCTGCCGTGCGGGTGCTGTCGGCGGCGGGTGCCCTGGTCAACGAATCACCGGGCGTCGGGCGCGTGTGGATGCGTCTGCTCGCAACACCGGATCGGATCTGTCGGGAACTCTGCGGTCACCGCCAGCGT
>JAGNMU010000433.1 GCA_017991005.1 Gemmatimonadaceae bacterium
CGTTCAAATCGAGCAGTCGCGGCAACCGCGTGGTGCGGCTGACAACGCCATCGACGCTCACCCCCCAGTTGTCGGTCGGCTGCACCTGATAGCCGAGGGTGATCTGATAACTTCTGGGCGATGTGAGGCCACGCGGGAAGTCGGTGAAGATCTCACGAGGCGGCAGCGTTCCAGCCGCAGATGCGATCCCGGCAAGCGCCGGCCCTTGCCCAAATGCCGGTGCGCGACTGCCGCCGAACGTGACCGTCGCGTTGCCATCCGGCCCGAGCTGCTGCTGGTCAGAGAGTGTGGCATAGGGAAACTTTCCCGCGTAGACACCAACACCGCCCCGAAGTACTTCGCGTTCGCGCCGATACCAGTTGAAGGACAGGCGCGGCTGGATGGCCGAGAAGTCGCCGCGGCTCTGCCCTTGGCTGGTCACGTCGTCATAGTCCCAACGCAGACCGCCAATCACCGTCAGACTCGGTGTGGCCTTCCACGTGTCTTCGGCAAAGAGTCCATAGACCGTTTGCACCCGATTGACCCGCTGCGGTCGCGCATCCACCGTGTAGCTGAGCACCTGGACGGTGGACGGGATGTCCGCGTAGGTCACCCGTTGACCGGCCGACGGACGAATGTCGCCGTTGTTGACGACGACGTAGGCACCCAGCGGATTGGTGCCCGCGGCAAACAGTTTGAACTTCGCGCGAATCACATCGGCGCCCAACCGCAGCGTGTGCGACGTTCGGATGGCGCGTTCGTAGACGTCACGCAGCTGCAACTGCACTTCGCGCTCGTCGAAGACAAAGTTGGTCGAGCCAACCACCGCTTGCGTGGCAAACGCGGGTCCCGGTCCGACTATGGTGACCTGCGGCCGACCAGCACCCTCGCGCGGCGGGAAGTTCCAGATATACGTGCCGAGTTGTGCGCTGAGTGTATTGCTGCCCGCCCCGCCCGACAGGACCGAACGATGCGACACGGCATACAGGCCGCCGTATCGCTGCGTGATGTTGTCAGCTTCCGGTGTCACCACACCCGACCCGGTGCCCGCACGTTCCGTCAGCGAGTAGGCGGCGCGCACGGTCGTGAACTGCGTCGGATTCCAGCCGTGATCGAGTCGCGCAAACAGCTTGGCCTTCTGCCGGCGCTCCGTGCCGAGAAAGGTGGCGAGCGCCGTCGAACCGATTCGATCTTCATTTTCGTCGGTGTATTCGGCGGCAAGCGAGTAGAACGTGCGATCCGGCACCAGCGCGCCGGACAACGCGCCACCCAGCTGATATCGCTTGAAGCCTTCCTGACGCCGCCGGACGGCCGCCGCCTGCGCACCGTACGGCACTTTGTTATCGCCGTCCACGCCCAGGTCGGTGCCCGGACGACTGTACGCAAACAGCTCACCGTGGCGTTCGTTGCTTCCGGCGCGTGAGCGTTGATTCACAATCCCGCTGGGCGAACGACCGTATTCGGTGGAATACGTGTTGACCAACGCGTCGATGCGAGCGAGTCCAGCGAGCGGGAACTCCACGCGCGGACCGCCCAGAAACCCCTCGGTGTTATCGAGTCCGTCCAGCAGATAACTCGTGTACAACGAGTTTTGGGCATTGAACGAAAGCAGCGGCGCATCGCCAAAGAAGCCGGTCGCCTGCGTGATGCCCGGCACGTTGAACAGCAGTGCCACGGGGTCGCGCGCATCGGTCGGGAGCGCCGTCAGCTCGGCACGCTCGAGCGCACCGCCAGTGGCGGCGTTTTCCGTGTTGAGCAACGGCCGTTCCGCGCTGGCAACGATCGAGAGCGGCGAAAGGAGATAGAGCGGCGTGAGCGTCACCGCGAGCTCGCGGAGCTCTCCACCCGCCGTCCGGCGGACGTCGACGGTCGTGGCGCGGTAGCCCACGGCGGAGATCCGAAGCGACGCCGGGCGCCCCGTCGCCACCAGCCGGAACCGGCCGGCGGAGTCGGTCAGGACCGCGGGCGCCATAGCGGACGCGTTGTCCGATGCGCCACCCTCCTCGACGCGCGCGCCGGCGATCGGGCGCCCACTCTGTGCACGCACCGTGCCTCGTAGGACATCGGACATCCGCTGCGCCTCGAGCGACGTAGTTTGTCCAAGCCACAAGGCCGCGCAGATCAGGCGGCCGACCGGCCACTTGGTTTTCCACACTACTCGCTGACGCATGACCACGCTCTCCACGTGCGATTCGATCAAGTTCGGGGTGTCGTCACTCGCTGGGGCGTGGGCGACCGCATGGCGCGGCCGCGGTCGCTCAGCGAAGGTCCGTCAGGTAACTATCTCTCAAGCTACGCCGCCGACCGCGCGGCGGATCTCTCCCCGACCAATTTCACTGGATCGGGCGACTCCTGCGACTGATCTGTTGGTATGAACGCACTTGATGTGCTGGGTTTTGGCGCCGTCCTGGCCATACTGGTGTTTGTCGGTCGTCGAGGCGCCGTCAGCGCGGACGCATATCTCGTTGCGAACCGCTCGATCGGGCTCTTTCCGCTGGTCGCGACGCTGGTCATGACCGAGTTCAACACCAGCACGTTGCTGGCGTTCAGTGCCGCCGGCTACCGCGCCGGGCCGATGGCCATTGCCCTGCCCTTTGTCTTTCTCGTTGGGCTGCTCTTTTACATGCTCACGGTCGCACGTGCCTGGAAACGTTTTGACCGGCTGAGCGTGGCCGAGTTGTTCACGCAGCGATACGACGCGTCGATGGGGAAACTGGCCAGCGGACTGCTGCTCGTGGCGATGACTGGGTTCAGCGCGACATACGTGAAATCGTTGTCACTCATTTTTGCGCCACTCTTTCCGTCGGTGTCGGCATGGACGTTGTCCGGGCTGCTGACGCTGATCGTGCTGGCGGTCGTCGTCCGCGGTGGCCTGCCCAGCATCGTGCGATCCGACATGGTGGGTTTCGGACTGACGGTCCTCCTCCTCCCCGCCCTCTTGATCATTGGCTGGACGTTGATGCCGCCCGGCGCACTGGTACAGGTCTTCCCGCCTGAGCAGCGCACGTTCAATCCGGTCGCGCAGTGGACCTCGGCCGCGCTGTCGTTTCGATTTGTTTCCACGCTGATTGTGCTGACCTGCTTCACGTACATCGCAGCGCCGTGGTACGGGCAGAAGATCTTTGCCGCACGCAATGAACGCACGGCGTTTCTTGCCGTTGGCATCTCGGCGGTTTGCATCTTCGTGCTGTACGGCGCGATGGTGATCGGTGCGGCGCTGTACCGCGCGAGTGCTCCGCCGCTCGACAACGCCGAAACCGTCGTTCCGGCGATGATCAACCAATGGCTGCCCTCTGGGCTCAAGGGCGTCGGCATTGCGATGCTGTTCACGGCGGCACTCACGACACTCGCCGGCGTGTGGAGTGCGATGGCCGCGATGCTGAACGCCGATTTTCGGCTGGCCTCGTCGGTGCGCGGTCAGCGCGTCACGATGGCTGCGCTCGCCGTTCTGTGTTGGCTCGGTGCCAACTTGCTGGTGGACGATGTGCTGAACCGACTCATTCTCGCCAACATCCCCGTCGCCGCGCTCGCATTTGCGTTGCTGGCCGGCTTTCACTGGCCACGCGCCACGACGGCCGGTGCTTGGGCGTCAGCGGTCGTCGGTGTGGCCTGGGGCATAGGCTGCTTTCTCGTGGTCGGTGAAGCGGGCGGCTACACGTGGCCGTGGGCGATGTATGGGCTGCCGCTGATCTTCGGCACCGGCATTGTCGTGTCGTTGCTCACCGCGCCGCGTGCTGCGGCTACCGGCGCGAGAACCGTCGTTCCGTGACACGCTCGGCCGTTCAGCGCGAGTACGGCGCACTGGCCGCGGGTTACGACGCGCGATGGTCGGGATACGTGCGAGCGACCACAGACATGGCGCTCGCGCGCGTGCCGTGTGCGCCGAATGTGCGCCTGCTCGACGTTGGCTGTGGCACCGGCGCGCTGCTCGATCGCGCGCTCACCATGCAACCCGCCATGCAGTGCACCGGCGTGGATCTCACGCGCGAGATGTTGCAGCGCGCCGCCATGCGACTTGGCGGACGAGCCTCGCTCGTGCAGGGCTCGGGGGACGCGCTTCCG
>JAGNMU010000434.1 GCA_017991005.1 Gemmatimonadaceae bacterium
GTGCCGGTGGCATACAGCTATCTCGACGAGATGGGGGAGTGGTTCAGAGGGAAGCTCATCTCACCGGCGCGCCAGAAAGAACTTGACGAGGAGCAGGCCGCAGACCGCCTCGCACCGTCGCCCACCTGGGGTGACTGACGCGGGCCAATGACGCGGGCGAGGTGTTGACCCTACAGCGTGATCGTCTGCGTGCCGTCGTGCTCGGGATACACGGGGACATACGTGAAGTCCGGCGCGAACTTGGATGGATCGTCCCAGAGCGCGGTGGTTTTGGACCGGTAGTTGAATACCAGTCGCGGCGTCTCGGCACCCGGCCGATGGACAAGCACGCGAGCCAGCGTTTCCGGCTTGGGATGCCCGTAACGAACACCGCTGGTGGAGATGACGTAGCAGGATGTCGCAATGGCAGCGATCAGCTCGGCGCTGGTGTTCTTCTCGCCGCCATGATGGGCCAGCTTCCAGGCGTCAACGTCCAAGGGACGATCATCGTCGCCAACGAGCAGTTGCACGGCGGCCAGCACATCGGCCGCATATGCATCGCCACCCAGCAGAACCCGTTTGCCGTCATGTTCCGCCAGCAGCACGATACTCGACCCGTTGGCGAGCGACCCGTCTTCGTGAAAGGTGCCGTGTGCCAGCCGGTCGACATCACGTGCCGACTCGAGTCGCACGTCACCCAACACCGTGTCGTCCACTTCCTCTTCTTCTGGATGGCCGATCAGCTCCTCACCGGCGCGGCCGGGCACCAGATGGAGTTTCTCGATCTCGCTCACCCACTGCTTGCGCAGCCGGAACAGCCGTTTGCCCAGCGGCGCAAGCACCGTGATACGCATACCCCCCGCCAGTGTGAATGACGGGAGATCGTCGGCCGAGGCCGGCAGTTCCATGCTCCCGACCGACACCGCTTTGCCGCGAAACTTGCCGTTCCACTTCTTGAGCATGGTGGTTTGCGTTCGCAGCCGTTGCATGAGCTCTTCGCCCATGCGGGCGCCCAGCACCGTGTCATCGTCGTCCGATGCGGGTAGATGCTCAAACCCGTTGAACCAGAAGTCCTTGATGACCAATCCCGTGGGCGGATCGGCCAACAGGTCGAGCATCCCGGCGATGTGATCGAGGTCGACGTGGGTGATGACCGCCAGCTCGAACACACGTTTGGTGGGCGGCAGGGCTTCAATCTTCGCACGCAGCGCGTCGGCGGTGGCATGCACGCCGCCGTCGACGAGGATGCGCCGCGGGGATCGCGCGGCGCCATACTCGATCCAGAGACAGTCGCCCTGCGCAGCCGGGAGCATGGAGAGACGAAACACGTATTCTGCCCGCGTTAGTGAACCAGCTTCCAATCGGCATCGCCATAGGCGGCGAGCCCGAGTGCAGCCACCCAACCGTTCGCGGCGAGTGCTCGCCGCGTCGCCAGCATGACATCGCCGAGTGTCCCGGGTTCCGCGGCACCACAGGCTTTGGTGAGCTGGTCGATCAACTCGGATGCGGCGGGAACCGCATGTTTCACGGCGATGGTGGCGCCAAAGGCAATCACCACCACGGCGCCGCGACGCCGACAGCGGCTGACGATATCGAAGAACTGTGTCGGATTGGTATCGGTCTCGCAGCCTAGCAGAACGACGATCGGACGGCTTTCGGCACTCCCGATATGCTCTTCTTCGATATTGCTGATGAGTTTGAAGGCACCGCCAATCTCGAGCTTGGGCTGCACGCCCTGCATCGCCGTGTGGGGCAGCAGCATCAGCATGCTGGGCGCCGCTTCCTTGACGGCCGTCTCCCAGTCCGTCCAGCTCGCCGCCAGCCTATGGTGCGCGGCGATGCCGTCGCTCGTTTCGAGTTTGGCGCGCAAGTCCGCCAGACCGGTTGGTGAATGTTTGCTGACGCGATCGCTTCCGGCCACCGTACTCGCACGAAACACGCGCAGATCGCTTCGCGCGTCCGGTTCTTCACGCACCGCGAAGTCGCCGTTCCACGCACGATCGCTGGCCGATTCAATGTGACGCTCGATGATACGCGAGAATCCCCAGAATCGGCGCGGACAAATGCGGCGCTTGCCACCCTGATCGGATGGACAGGTGGACGCACAGGCGCCCTCGGTCAGCCCCGCCTTCCAGTTGTCGCAGAGCGTGGCATCGGGTTCGGGGGCCTTGCCGTCGTAGAACAGCTCGAGCGGCACACGAATGCTGGTGGTGGTGGATACCACCTGAATGCGATTGGCCTTGAACAGACTGTCGGAGAGTCCCGCTTCCTTCATCAAATCGCGAATCTCGGAACCCACCTGCGCCAGCTCACGCAACAGTGCGAGTGAGTCTGGTGCATCGAGACCGGCTTCGTACTTCTCCGGGTTCTTCGCGACATCGGTGAGCTGTCGGTCGTACTGGTCCAGCAGTGCCGACAGAATCGGCGGCGCGGTGAACCCCTTGGAGGCACTGGTTTCGCGCACCACCGTACTGCCCGGCTCGAGCAACAGACAGGCATCGAACGCCTGCCGCGTACGAAAGCCGCCAAGATTGGTGCGAATGACGGCGTCGAGTTCGAAGGTAGCTGGTGCGACCGCGTCCGACGGGTCTCGGCTCACGGCACCGTCGAGACGACCGCTTTGCGCAATGCGATTGCCGTGCATCACCACGATGCGCGCCGTCAGTCGTGGGGCCGCGAAGTCGGCGGGCAGTGGAATCGGGAATCGCACCACCGTGCTCGCGCCGATCCGTCGCACCGTCATCTTGCGGCGCAGCGCGCGCTTGAGGACGCCGGTCACGTAGCACAACACCTCGACGTCGGTCTCCTCCTCATCGCCGAGGACCTCCTCGACCGGGAATGGACGCTGTCCCTCGGCGATGGGCCACTCGGCGTCGAGCGGCCCGACGCGTACTGAGACCGTGTTCGTCTCGCCGGCGATCCACGAGGTGCGCGTCGGTCCGTTGACGCCGGGCGCGACGAGTTTGGCCTGCAGGTAGCGGCTTGTTGCTGTGTGCGGCGCGGCGGCATCGAGTTCGACCGCGACGGTTGCCAATCCCCGTTCGCTCGCAAACCCCGTGTCGCGCGGCGCGCGGCGTAGCATTTCGCCTGCATCGTGCGTCGACACGGCCCCGCCTCGTCCAAGCATGGATTCAGCCCGGCCGCCTCGCGGAATGGACATCGGCAGCGGTGCCGCGCGTGACGTCAGCTTCTTTTCCAGTCGATCGATGGACCGGCTGAGTTGTGCGTGCTCCATGAATCCCGGCGGCGCCAGCAGGTGTGCACCAGCGGCCGACACCCGACGGGTGGCGAGCGCCAGTGCGACATCCAACGGTTCGTTGTGCGACAACTCGCGCACCAACGCCGCGAACCAGTCCGCCGCGAGTGACGGAGCGACCGGCACGAATGCAACGGCGGAGACGGGAAACCGCTCGCCCAGTTGCGCGAGGGTCTCGGTGACCACATCGGATGATGTGTGCCCATTCGTCATCCACACCACGAGGCCCGTGGACGGGCGACTCTTGGCTGACGACGTCGCGCGAAGGACGGAGGCCGCCGGTCCGCGCAGCAAGAGCATGTCCGCTTCCATGGCACGGTCGACGGCGGCAATGGACACGAGCGGCTTGAGCCACGGCTGCGCGGATATCTGTACGATATCCGACCGAAGCGCGACGCCATCGGCGAGGCTGGCAAAGGCGACGTCAACCGGCCACTTCCACGCAATCGGCCTGCCGCGCAGCGCACGCTCGACCCACACCGACCGCGCCTGCACCGTTGGGTCATCACGGAGTGTCGCCGCGACGTGTGACGCGGACGGGCCATGGAACACACGCAGACGCAGTGATCGACCACTGAGCAATTGCGACCA
Source organism: Gemmatimonadaceae bacterium (assembly GCA_017991005.1). Classification (GTDB taxonomy): domain Bacteria; phylum Gemmatimonadota; class Gemmatimonadetes; order Gemmatimonadales; family Gemmatimonadaceae; genus Gemmatimonas. The sequence continues at coordinate 3,827 of JAGNMU010000434.1, forward strand.
CCGAGACTCGAGACGTTGCGTCAGGAGTTCGGAGAGTGGGAACCGGCGCAACAGCTCCACCGCGCCGGCATCGATCGCGAGCGGTTGCCGGGGATCGGGGATAACGTGCGACTGGGCCCACGCATCGGCCCATTCCGCTAGATCCGCGGCGTTGGTGATGTCAGCAGGAACGGTGCGCACGGCCGCGAGCGCCGCACCCACCAACGC
>JAGNMU010000053.1 GCA_017991005.1 Gemmatimonadaceae bacterium
CCTCATGGCAACCGCACGCCGGCGAGAACCGCGCGCGACGGCCGGCGGCGGTTGATCAGTCGGCGGCACCCGCGGGTTGGTCAGGGGGGCGCGATTCTTCGGAACCGCGCCCTCTCGGTTTTGTGCCGCTGGCGGCGGATTTCGTGAAAACGCTCATGTTTCTGGCGTTCGCGGGCGGAGTGCTCCTCGCGTTCGGCGCGTGGTCGTGGAGCTTGCGCCGTCGTCGACGCGCCGGGCAACCGTTTGGCACCGCAGCGAATGATGACACGCCGATGGAGGTTGTCAGCGGCTGGTACAGGCAACGACGGGCCGATGGTCAGGTCGTTGAGGCTGTGGATGATCGGACGTGGCGGGATCTCGAGATGGACGGTGTGCTGCGTGCGCTCGACCACTGCCGCACACCCATCGGGCGCCAGCAGTTGCTGGAAACCTTGCGCGCCACGCCGGATTCGACGCAGCGGAGCCGCCGCTCGCATCTCTCGGAGGCAATCAGCGCGCACGGTGCGCTGCAGGCGGAGGTCGCGCGAGCCCTCGATCACCACCACGGGTACGGCGGATACGCACTGTGGAGACTGATGCGCACCACGGAGCTGGGTGGCCCGTGGCTCCGACTCGCGCCGTTCATGACGATGGCGAGCGTGCTGCTGCTTGCCGTGGCCCCGTTCAAACCGCTGGCAATCGCCGTCTTCATCCCGCTCGCAGCGATTGGCCTGTGGCTTCGCACGTACGCCACCGGGACCGTCACCGGTCTCATCGGCCCGTTCCGGGAGATTTCCCCGGTGTTGCGCGCCGCACGCGAATTGACGGCGATCACGGACCCGGCGCTGACGCCATACGCCGAGCAGTTGCGCGCGCTCGGTGATCAACTCCGGTCGCTGGAACGCGTGAGCAGATGGGTCAGTCGGGAGGTGGTGACCTCGAATGAACTCGTCGGGGGAGTGTACGAGTACGTAAACCTCGTGCTGATGCTGGATGCCAATGCCCTGCTTTTGGCCTCTCGTGCCCTCCAGCGCCAGCGAGAGACGCTCGAGCAGCTCTGTCTCCTCCTGGGCCAGGTGGACGTGGCGCACGCCGTCTCGTCAGTGCGTAGCGTTTTGCCGGTGTGGTGTCGTCCCACACGCGGCACGCAGAGCGGGGAAGCGGAGACACTCGCGTTCGAGGGGGTCGGTCACCCGCAGCTTCCCCACGGCGTGCCCAACGATGTGACACTCACCGCTGGCCGCGGCATGCTGCTGACCGGGGCAAATATGTCGGGAAAGTCGACGCTGCTGCGCATCCTGGGCGTGAACGTGATTCTCGGGTCGTCACTGGACACGTGCGTTGCGCGTGCGGCGCTCATGACCGTCGAGCGTGTCGTCACGTGCATCGCACACGTCGATGATTTCGCCGCGAGCAAGAGTCTGTTCTTCGCCGAGGCTGAAGTGGTGGTGCGGCACCTGCGACTCGGTGATGCGCACGTGCCGTCCCTGTTCCTGTTCGACGAGCTATTTCGGGGGACCAACGCGGCGGAGCGGATTGCGGCCGCCGAGGCGGTGATGCGCCGGCTGGTGGGCGCCGCCGATGGCGGCAACAGGTCCCTTGTGGCGCTGGCCACGCACGATCTGGAACTGACACGACTGCTCGCGGACTGCTTCGACACGTGGCATCTTGAGGTCACCATGACAGACGGACACACGGATTTTCGGTATCGGCTGCAGGCGGGGCCGGCGCGGATGCGCACGGCGCTGGCGTTGCTCGAGCAACTCGGTGCTCCGGCGGACGTTGTCATGTCGGCCGCTACACGCGCCGCGAGTCTGGATGCGCGCGCCGAACGCGCCGGGGGCTCATGACCTTCGCGCGCGGTGCGGTATCTGGTGACGCCATTCGGATGCTCCCGGTGCTTGCACGTTCCGTGCTCGCACTCTCGGTACTCGCCACCTCGGTGCTCGCCCTCTCGGCGTGCACCGGCAGCGACGCGGGACGTGAGCGAGCGGCGCCAGCTCAATCCCGTGCGGACGCGAAGGTCGAGCCGGAGCTCCCGGGCGATCCGATACGCGGTCTGGCCATCCTGACCGCTTTTCGCGATTCACTGCCCACACACAGCGGCAACGCGCTGCGGTGCACGAGTTGTCATCTCGACAACGGCACGCGCCCTTCGGCTATGCCCTGGCTGGGGTCGGCTGGGCGCTATCCCCGGTATCGATCCCGGCCGGGTTACGAAGAGACCCTCGCACGTCGCGTCAACGAGTGCATCGCTCGCAGTCTGGCCGGCAAGATGCTTCCGGAAGCTGGTCGGGAGATGCGGGATATACTCGCGTATCTCGAGAGTCTGCGTGCTCGGCCGCGTCCGGGCGCGTTGGACTCGGTCCTCCTGCGCGGCGTCGCGGATCGCGGTCGCCAGGAGTATGCCGCCACCTGCTCGCGTTGCCACGGGACGCAGGGCGAGGGCTCAGCGCAGGCGCCGGCCGTGTGGGGAGCCGGGAGCTTCTCCATCGGTGCCGGACTCGCGCGACAGAACACGATGGCGACGTTCGTCCGACACAACATGCCGTTCGACCATCTGGTCACGCTCAGTGATCAGCAAGCGGCGGATATCGCCGCGTACGTGATTTCGATGCCCCGACAGGATCACCCGGGCAAAGAGCGTGACTGGCCGAACGCCGATCCGCCATCCGACGTCGCGTATGCGACCGCGGCAGCGCGCGCCAAGGGCAATCCACTTCCGCCGACCCGACCGGTCCTCCCGCGAAGGGTGTCACCGGATTCTGCCGTTACGCCACGCTGATTTCTGCACCGACGACGCGTTGGGACGCGCCGCAGCCAACCGAGGATCGCGACTGTCGCGACTTGTACGCGGGGGACGGCCGCCGTGGGCCGGCAGGTCGTTCCCCGCAGTACACGGTTCGGAGTAGCGGGTGCGCCGTTCAGATTCGCGGCAGCGTCACGCCGTGCTGGCCCTGATACTTCCCCTTCTTATCCCCGTAGCTCACCTCGGGCGGCTCATCACCGGTGAAGAACACCACTTGGGCGATGCCCTCGTTGGCGTAGATCTTGGCCGGAAGTGGCGTCGTGTTGGAGATCTCCAACGTCACGTAACCCTCCCACTCTGGCTCGAACGGGGTGACGTTCGTGATGATCCCGCACCGCGCATAGGTGCTCTTCCCAACTGTCAGCGTGAGCACATCGCGCGGGATTCGGAAGTATTCGACGCTGCGGGCCAGCGCAAACGAATTCGGCGGCACGATGCACACGTCGCCCTCGAACTCCACGAAACTCTTGGGATCGAAGGCCTTCGGGTCGACAATCGAGCTGAGCACATTCGTGAAGATCTTGAACTCACGGGCAACGCGCATGTCATACCCGTATGAGCTGACGCCGTACGAGATCACCCCTTGACGCACCTGGCGGTCCTCGAAGGGTTCGATCATGCCATGTTCGCGCGCCATGCGCGTGATCCAGCGGTCGGAGCAGAGCCCCATGAGAAGGCGGGAAGAGGGTGATGGGTCGACGCCGCTAGGACCGCTTGGTCCGGCACCTGCGCGTGGCCCGTGCGGTGACCGCGAATCTTACCGGGAGCGGCCCCAAAGTGCCACGCGCCAGACACGACTGGGTGCACAGTGGACGTGTGTGTGTCGAGCAGTTTGGCACATTGAGTGCGTGTGGTCCTCTGGCTACCTTGTTCAGGATGGTTTTGTGAACTTTTTCACGAAGTCCCCCGAACCCCCTGTCTGCCCTCTGAGCCGAGGGCGGTCAGGCACCCTGTAGTCCATCTTCAGCGCCCCCCGTCGTCGCGACGATGCTGCGTAACTATCTGCCCGTTCTGCTGCTGCTCGGCTTCGTCATTCTCAACGCGGTACTCATTCTGGGTATCGCGCACATCACGACGCGCCCGCAACCGACGGCTGTGAAGTCACAGCCGTATGAATCCGGCATCGCGCCGCTCGGTGATGCGCGCGAACGTTTCTCCGTGAAGTTCTATCTGGTCGCGATGTTGTTCATCGTCTTCGATATCGAAACGGTGTTCATGATTCCTTGGGGTGTCTACTTCCGCCAACTCTCGTGCGCGGTCCCCATGGTGGCGGGAGCATGCCCCGCGGGACAGCTGACCTTCTTCGGCCTTGGCGAGATGCTGGTCTTTGCCAGCATTCTCATTGTCGGCTTCGTTTATGTCTGGAAGAAGGGAGCGCTCACATGGGACTGATGCCCGCTGCCGACCGCGCCGGCACGACGGTCGACCACGCCTCGCAGGACGGCTGGATTACGACACGCCTGGACTTTCTCGTCAATTGGGCGCGCGCCGGGTCACTCTGGCCGATGCCCTTCGGGACGGCCTGCTGTGCCATCGAGTTCATGTCGACCGCGGCGAGTCGGTTCGACTTGGCGCGCTTCGGAATGGAACGGCTCAGCTATTCGCCGCGACAGGCTGACGTGCTGATTTGTGCCGGCCGAGTACCGCTCAAACTCGCTCCCGTGTTGCGCCGGATCTATCAGCAGATGCCGCAGCCCAAGTGGGTAATCTCGATGGGGGCATGCGCCTCCACGGGCGGCATGTTCGACAACTATGCGGTCGTGCAGGGCATCGACACCATCATACCGGTCGATGTCTACGTGCCGGGGTGTCCGCCGCGTCCTGAGGCGCTCATGCATGGCATCATCATGCTGCAGAAGAAAGTCATGAGCGACCGACTGAAAGATCAGGGCACTCATGTCGAGATCGATCCCGATCCCAAGAGCCAGCTGTACATCCCGCCGTCGCGCATCGACGAGTTGTCCGAGCCGTTCGGCAATTCAGTGAATCAGACGCGGTCGGCGCCGTGAGCGACCTCGCTGTGGTGAACGTCGGCGCCTCCGCCGCTGGCGCGTCGGTTGCCGGCGATGCGAACGGCGCGCCCATTACCCCGACTGGCATCACGCATCGCGGCGGTCCGGTCAATCCCACCGTGACGGCGCTGATGGCGCAATTCGGCGACGGCATCGAGCGTCACGAGGTCGTCTGGGGCGAGACGACCGTGTTCGTCAAACGCGACGCGCTGCATGCGATCATTCGCTGGCTTCACGATGAGCCGTCCGAGCGATACGACTACCTGGTGGATGTCACGGCCGTGGAGTACCGCGACGCGATGCGTCCACTCGAAGTGGTGTGGCATCTGCGTGCCTTGGGGCACCGTCGCTTTCTTCGACTGAAAGTCGAACTCCCAAAGCGCGGCGAGCTCGCCGTGCCGTCCGTGATCGACATTTACAGCGGTGCAGACTGGTTGGAGCGCGAGTGCTACGACATGTTCGGCATTCGTTTTGAGGGGCATCCTGACCTTCGGCGTATCCTCATGTGGGACACGTATCAGGAAGGGTTCCCGCTGCGCAAGGATTTCCCGCTGCGCGGACGGTTCTCGCGTGCCGAGCAGCTGAAGCAGGCGCTCGCCGCCAATCCTGAAGCACGGTACTCGATGGACGAACTCACCATCGCCGAAGCGTTTGATGCGCTGCCTGAGGACATGAAGGCGCGGCTCGCGACTGAGCGCGCCGAGCGTCATGGCGTGGAAGGTGGTGAATGAGCGATCGTCGGACGATCGAAGTGGCGCTCGGCACCAGTGGGCTCGATGCCCAGGGGATACCGATCCGTGCGCCACTCGCGGTGCAGGGGAATGCGGCCATTGCCTTGGCGGATGCCGAGGGGCGATCGACGCACGAGCCGGAGCTCGATGCCGATCACATGCTGATCAACATCGGCCCGCAGCATCCCGCCACACACGGCGTGCTGCGGCTCGTGCTCGAGCTCGACGGGGAAACCGTCGTGCGCTGCATTCCGCACATCGGATACCTGCACTGCGGCTTTGAGAAGCTCGGCGAGTATCGCCAGTACAATCAGATCATCCCGTGGACCGACCGGGAAGACTACTTGAACTCACCGGGCAACAACGTCGCCTTTTCGCTCGGTGCCGAACGTCTCTTTGGCGTGGAGTGCACCCCGCGCGCCAAGGTGCTGCGTGTCATCCTGATGGAACTGTCTCGCATCATGTCGCACGTGGTCTGGCTCGGTACCACGTCCGTCGACATCGGGGCGTTCACGCCGTTCCTGTGGTTGTACCAGGAACGCGAGAACATCTACAACCTGCTCGAAGGCTGGGTCGGCGCACGGTTGACGACGACCGCGACGCGTGTCGGCGGCATGGCGGCCGATCTGCCGACCGGCTGGTTGGACGGACTCAATGCGTTCTTGCGCGGATTCCCCAAAACGCTCGACGAATCCGTGAACATGCTCGAGACCAACGGCATCTGGGCCGGTCGCACCGTCGGGCTTGGGGCCATCGGCGCGCAGGATGCGGTGAATGCCGGCCTGTCTGGTCCGATGCTGCGCGCCTCGGGCGTGGCCTACGACGTGCGCAAGGACTTTCCGTATCTCGATTACGAGACGTACGACTTCGACGTGCCCGTCGGGTCGACTGGAGACGTGTACGACCGGTTCCTTGTGCGCGTGGAAGAGATGCGCCAGAGCGTGCGCATTCTCGAACAGGCCGTGCGCCGGTTGCCGGACGGACCAATCAACATCGACGATCCACGTCTGATTCTCCCGCCCAAGCACAAGGCGACGAGTGAGATGGAGTCCATGATTCATCACTTCAAGCTGGTGATGGAAGGACCCCGTCCCCCGGCCGGCGAGTGTTACGTCGCGGTTGAAAGTCCGAAGGGCGAGAAAGGGTACTATTTCGTGAGCGACGGTTCCGCCAAGCCAGTGCGCTGGCGCATTCGGCCGCCGTCGTTTGTCAACTTGTCGGCGATTCCAAAGATGGTTGAAGGACATCTGCTGTCCGACGTGATCGCGATCAACGCGAGCATCGATATCGTCATGGGAGAGATCGACCGATGAGTCACGGTCCCTCCGCCAGCGGTGGCGCCCTCGTCGCCGCGCCGTCGCACGCATCGCATGCGGCGCACGAACCGGTCTTCGTCGGCGCCGCGCGCGCCGAACTCGATCGCATTCTCGCCCGGTATCCGTCCAAACAGGCCGCGCTGTTGCCGGCGTTGTGGATGCTGCAGGATGCCCGTGGATGGGTGAGCGAAGGCGGCATGGAAGAAGTGGCCGCGGCCCTCGATCTCACACCGGCGTATGTGAAGGGCGTGGTCACCTTCTACACCATGTATCACCAGCATCCGGTGGGCCGCCATTTCATTCAGGTGTGCACGACAACACCGTGCAACGTCTGCGGCGCCGAAGACGTGGTGAAATCGCTGCTCGAGCACACGGGCTGTGGTGATCTCGGCCTCACCAGTGCCGACGGTCGGTTTACGGTCGTCGAAGTGGAGTGTCTTGGCGCGTGCGGCTTTGCGACGCCGATCATGATCAACAACGAGTTTGTGGAGTCCGTGTCGCCGGAGTCGGTGCCGCGGATTCTGTCGGAGTTGCTGTAAATGGGGTATCCGCATCCGTCTCATCCGCGCGAAACGCCAATTCTGTCGCGCTTCTTCGGCGACGCCGGCGCCCGCACGCTCGATGGCTGGCGCCAGCGCGGCGGGTACGAAGCCCTCGAACAGGCCGTCGCGACCGATCCGCAGGAACTGCAGAACATCGTCAAAGACTCCGGGCTGCGCGGACGCGGCGGCGCGGGCTTCCCGACGGGCATGAAGTGGTCGTTCATGAAGCCGGACGGCAAGACGCACTATCTGTGCTGCAACGCCGATGAATCCGAACCGGGCACCTTCAAAGACCGCGAGATCATGCGCTGGACACCGCATGGACTGGTCGAAGGCGTGGCCCTCGGTGCGCACGCGATCTACGCCGAGACGGCGTACATCTACATTCGCGGCGAGTTCACCGAACCGTACGCGCGCGTGACGCGCGCCGTCGAAGAAGCCTATGCGGCGGGCATCCTCGGCGCGAACGCCATGGGCTCGGGCAAGCGCATCGATGTGCACGTGCACCGGGGCGCGGGCGCGTACATCTGCGGCGAAGAAACCGCGCTGATGAATTCGCTCGAGGGTCGCCGCGGCAATCCGCGGATCAAGCCGCCATTCCCGGCCGTTGCCGGATTGTTTGGCAAGCCGACCACGATCAACAATGTCGAAACACTGACCACGGTCCCGTACATCATCAAGAATGGTGCGGCGTGGTACAAACAGTACGGACGGCCCGACAATCCCAAGAGCATCGGGACCAAGCTGTTCTCGGTCTGCGGCAATATCACGCGACCAGGCAACTACGAAGTGGCACTCGGGTTTCCCTTCAAGGAATTCCTGTACGATCTGTGCGGCGGCCCGCTGCCCGGTCGCGAGATCAAAGCCGTGATTCCCGGTGGTTCATCCGTACCGATCCTCACGCGCGAAGAAGCCGAAGGCGCGATCATGGACTACGAAGGGTTCGTCGCCTCGGGGACGATGCTGGGATCCGGCGGCGTCATCGTGTTTGATGACCGACAGGACATGGTGCGACAGATCGCGCGGCTGACGCGCTTCTACGCGCATGAGAGCTGCGCGCAATGCACACAGTGCCGTGAGGGCACGGCGTGGACCACGCGGATCATGGAGCGCATTCGCGACGGGGAAGGCACGATGGAGGATCTCGATACGTTGCTGTCGATTGCGGACAACATGAGCGGCAAAACGATCTGCGTACTGAGCGATTCCTGCGCGACCCCGGTTGTGTCAGGTCTCAAGAAATTCCGCCACGAATTCGAAGCGAAGATCGCTGCGAATCGCAGCATGGTCACCGTGCCGGGGGCGTTCCGCGCCTCCGCCGCCTGAGGACATCATGGCTGACGTGAAGCTGATCTCGCTGACGATCGAGGGACGCCCGGTGATAGTTCCCGACGGCACCTCGATTCTCGAAGCGGCAAAAACGGCGGGCGTGCTCATTCCGCACTACTGCTACCATCCGGGTTTGCCGGTGGCGGGCGTCTGCCGGATGTGTCTGGTCGAGGTGGAGAAGTTTCCCAAGCTCGCGCCGGCGTGCGCCACGACCGTCATGGAAGGGCAGGTTGTGCACGTGCACTCACCCAAGGCGCTCGAAGCGCGCAAGGGTGTGCTCGAATTCCTGCTCATCAACCACCCGCTCGATTGTCCGATCTGTGATCAGGCGGGCGAGTGCGAATTGCAGGACTATACGTTCGCCGAGGGGCGCGCCGATTCGCGATATCGTGAACCCAAGCGCTTCAATCCTGTCGAGGATTTCGGTGGCGATGTGCTGTACGTGCAGAATCGCTGCATTCTGTGCACACGGTGCGTGCGGTTCATGTCCGACGTCGCGGAAGAACCGGCGCTCAACGTGTCGGAACGGGGCGATCGCGCGTTCATCGGCAAGGCCGAGGGGCACGATCTCACCAACCCGTGGGCCGGCAACGTGGTGGATTTGTGCCCCGTTGGCGCGCTGCTCTCCAAGGATTTTCTCAACAAGGCGCGCGCGTGGGAGCTCGACCGCGCGCCGACGGTCTGTACCGGCTGTAGCCAGGGGTGCAATGCCGTTGGAGAAACACGCGACAACGTGCTCGTCCGGCTGAAACCACGGCCGAACGATCAGGTCAACCAGTACTACATGTGCGAGACGGGCCGGCTCGGCTATCGCGCGTTCAATCGCCGGGATCGCGCCGAGCAGCCACTGGTCCGCCAGGGCCGCACCATGCCTATCGTCGACTGGGAGCGCGCCATCAGCGAGGCCGCCTCGCTCTTGTCAGCTCGGCGACTCGTGGTGCTGGCGTCGCCGAACCTGTCGAATGAATCGTTGTATCTCCTCGAGCGCCTGCTGGACGCGCAACCGGGCATCGGGGCGTTTCGCGTCACGCGCGATATCGAGGTGCCACTGGCCGGCGCGCCTGATCTGGCACTGCGTTCGGAGCGCGCGGCCAACGCCGGCGCGGCCCGTTTGTTGGGTTTTGTCGAGGCGGCCGCTCTCGACGCGGTGTTGCAGCCGGGCGATGCGCTGCTGATTGTGGACGATCAGCTCAGTGGCGTCGATCTGGTAGCGCTTGATCGCGCCTCGACGATCGTCTACGTCGGCACCGCGCTGCCTGATGTGCTGGCGGCCCGTGTTGCCGTGGTGCTGCCGGTCACGAACGTCATGGAAGAAGAAGGCACGCTGACCAATCTCCGGGGACGCGTGCAACGCTTCATGCAGGTGAAGGCCGCACCCGGGGTGGCGCGTCCGACGTGGTACGTGCTGGCCGACCTGCTGAACGCGATGGGCGGGAATGGCGACTTCTATCAGCCTTCTGACGTCTTCGCGGCGCTCGCCAACACCCATCCAGCATTCGCCGGATTGTCGTGGGATGCGCTGGGACTTCGCGGCGAACTGCTTGCCACCATGTCGGCCGTCGCGGTCGAGGCCGCAGGATGATAGACCTCGCTTCGTGGTTTCCGCGAATCAATCCGCAGGACGCGCCGACCGCCATCGGGACATTCGTGGCGGCGAGTGTGGTCAAGATTATTGTCGTCTTCGGCCTGTATCTGATTGGCGTCGCCTTTCTGACGTTGGCTGAGCGCAAGTTGGCCGCCTGGTTTCAGGATCGGCGCGGTCCGAATCGCACGGGTCCGGGTGGGATCCTCCAGCCGGTCGCGGACGGCATCAAGAATTTCATGAAGGAAGAAACGAATCCCGAGAAAGCGGATACGTGGCTCTTCGTGATTGCGCCGGCGCTCGCATTTATCCCGTCGATGCTCACGTGGGCGGTGCTGCCCCTCGCAGCACCGATGCCGACCCCGTGGGGACTCATCGAGATGGCCGTCGCGCCGCTCCCCGTCGGGTATCTGTTCACACTCGCCATTTCGTCACTGGGTGTGTACGGCATCGTGCTCGCGGGATGGTCGTCGAACAACAAGTACGCGCTGTTGGGTGGACTGCGTTCGAGCGCGCAGATGATCTCGTACGAGATCGCGATGGGCATGTCCACCATTCCCGTGCTCCTCCTCGCCGGCAATGTCTCGCTGACCACGATCGTCCAACAGCAGGCACACATGGGGTGGAATGTGTTCTCGCTGACGATCGCCTGGCTCACCTTTCTCGTCGCGGCGTTCGCAGAAACCAACCGATTGCCGTTCGACCTTCCCGAAGCGGAGTCAGAGCTGGTCGCCGGGTATCATACCGAGTACAGCGGTATGAAGTTCTCGATGTTCTTCATCGCCGAGTACGCGAACATGGCCACGGCCAGCGGCTTGACGGCGTCGCTCTTCTTCGGCGGCTGGGACATCCCCTTCACGCAGTGGGACAACGTTGGCCCGCACACCGTGTTCAAATCGCTGCTCACGCTGTTCGTGTTTGCGGCGAAGACAGGTGCCTTCCTTTTCTTGTTCATGTGGATTCGCTGGACGCTGCCGCGTTTCCGGTATGATCAGCTGATGTCACTCGGCTGGAGCGTCATGCTGCCCGTGGCGCTGGCATACATTCTCATCATCGCGAGCGCCACGCTGGGCCTCGATGCACTCGGCGTGACGCGCGGTCCGCTGTTTTCCTTGGCGCTCCTCGCGATGAATATCGTGCTCCTGGTGGTCCTGTTCGGCTGGCTCGATCGCGGCCGACTGATCAGCCCCGCCAGCGCGCGCGTCGGGCCAGCCGACCTCGAGCGGTTGCGTGCGCGAGGCCTGGACCTGTCCCGCCGAAAGCTGGCCGAGGAGCGGCCCGATCGCGGTCACGATCTGGAGCCAGTCTTCGTGCCGGTGCTTGCCACGGCCGTGACGTCGTCCTCCAACCCCGAGGAGACGCACTGATGGCAATCGGCGTGAAGGTGCTCCATCGCCCGCTCGAACGCGTCAGTTACGTGCGCGCGACATTGCGCGGCATGGCGGTGACGCTCAAGCATCTGGTCGATCCGCACAAGGTCACGATGCAGTATCCCGAGACCAAGTGGGACCTGTCGCCACGCTGGCGTGGCACGCACCGGATGCTCACGACGGAAACCGGGAAGGCCAAGTGCGTCGCCTGCGGTCTCTGTCCATCGGTGTGTCCGGCCAATTGCATCCGGCTCGTGCCGGGCGAAGATGAGCAGGGCAACCGCTATCCGCTGGTGTTCGAGATCGATGAGTTTCGCTGCATTTTCTGCGGCTACTGTCAGGAAGTATGTCCCGAAGAGGCCATCCATCTCGGACGCCACTACGAGAACGCGGAGTTTGATCGGGCCGCATTCATTTACGACCTGGAGCGGTTGACGGCGCAAACCCATCCGGTCAGCGAATTGTGGGATCCCGCAGATCCGAAGGGCGAATGAACGGCTTCTACGACTTTCAGTTCTATCTGTTCTCGCTCATGGCGGTGGTGTCGGCGCTGCTGTTTGTCACGCGCCGTAATCCCGTACCGGCGGCGCTGTGGCTGGTCAACGTCATGTTCGCGCTCAGCGGACTGTATGTGATGCTTGATGCGCCGTTCGTTGGCGTGATCCAGGTCCTCGTCTACGCGGGGGCCATCATGGTGGTCTTTGTGTTCGTCGTGATGCTGCTCAATCTCGGACGTGCCGAGATCTCGGACCTGCGCGGCCTGGCCGCGCGTCTGGGGGCGGGCATCGTGGGGCTCGCCCTCGTCGCCAACTTGCTGGTGCTGCTGCGTAGTCGCCCGCCGCGGGCCGAATCGGCACCTGCCATCGACAACGTCGTCACCGACGTCGCCGCGTCGCTCTTCACCGACTATCTCGTGGCCTTTGAACTCACCAGTGTGGTGCTGCTGGTCGCCGTGGTCGGCGCGGTGCTGCTCGCGAAAAAGCGGGTGACCTCATGATCGCCGAAGCGTTGATCGTCTCCGCGCTGTTGTTCGCCATCGGTGTCATCGGAGTACTGACACGCCGAAACGCGATCATTTTGTTCATGTGTGTTGAGCTCATGCTGAACGCCGTGAATCTGTCGTTCGTGGCGCTGGCAAAGCTGCACGGCGTCGCCGGGCATGTGTTTGTGATCATGGTGATGACCATTGCCGCTGCCGAGGCGGCGGTTGGGTTGGCCATCGTGATCTCGGTCTTCCGCCACTTTGGATCGGTGGATCTCTCCGCGCTTCGACTGCTCCGCGACGGATGACGATGCTGACACTTCTGCAGGCGGCCGGTGCCGCCGAGCACCCGTTGGCGGGGACGGTGGCTGAGTGGGCCTGGTTGTTGCCGCTGCTGCCCCTGCTGGGTGCCGTGGTCAATGGACTCCTGTCACTGCTGCCGCGGCTGTCTGAACCAGGCCTGACGGGGGACGTTGACGCGCGCGAATCCGCCGCCGCAGCCGCACACACGCGGCAGCAGACACTGGTATCGATCGTCGCGACCGGCGTCATGCTGTCCGCGTTCGGCCTCGCGGTCGCCATTTTTGCGTCGATGCAGGGCGTTCGACTCGATGCACCATTTGTGCGGACGTATGCCCAGTGGATCCCCGCCGGTAATCTGCAAATCGACTGGGGGTTGCAGATCGACCAGCTCTCGATGCTGATGACGCTCGTGGTGACCGGCATCGGGACGTTGATCCACGTGTTTTCGATTGGCTACATGAAGAGCGATCCAGGATTCGCCCGCTACTTCGCGTATCTCAATCTCTTCGTGGCGTGTATGCTCACGCTCGTGCTGGGGTCAAGCTATCCGGTGCTGTTTGTCGGCTGGGAAGGCGTCGGTCTCTGCTCATATCTCCTGATCGGGTTCTGGTTCAGCGAGCGCGCCAACGTCGAAGCGGGGAAGAAGGCCTTCGTCGTCAATCGCATCGGCGACTTTGGTTTTCTGGTGGCGATGTTTCTGATGTTCTCCACTTTCCAGCGGCTCGACTTCAGTGGGGTACACGCGGCCGTCACAAGTGGAGGGAGCACGCCGGTCGTGCTCGCCATCGCGCTGTTCCTGTTTCTGGGGTGCGTTGGCAAGAGTGCGCAGTTGCCGTTGTATGTCTGGCTCCCCGATGCCATGGCCGGCCCGACACCCGTCTCCGCGCTCATTCACGCGGCGACGATGGTCACGGCGGGCGTGTATCTCGTCGCACGGTCGGCACCCATTTTCGCGCACGCGCCGAGCGCGTCACTGCTCGTGACGCTGGTGGGCGCGGTGACGGCGCTATTCGCCGCGACGATCGCGCTGCGGCAGTGGGATATCAAGAAAGTCCTCGCGTACTCCACAGTCTCACAGCTTGGCTACATGTTCATGGCCGTGGGCAGCGGCGCCTACACGGCCGGTGTCTTTCATCTCGTGACGCACGCGTTCTTCAAGGCCTTGTTGTTTCTGGGCGCGGGCTCGGTCATTCACGCGATGCACGCCGCGTATCACCACACGCATCGCGACGAAGACGCGCAGGACCTTCGGAATATGGGTGGACTTCGCCGCTACATGCCGGCGACGGCCGCGGCGATGGCGCTGGCAACCTTGGCCATCGCCGGTGTCCCTCCTTTTGCCGGATTCTTCTCGAAGGACGAGATCCTGTCGGCGGTGTTTGCACGCGCCATGGGGTCACCGTTGGCCAGTGCCTCGCTGTTCGGCATGCCCGGCGCAACCATTCTCTACGCAGTCTATGCCTGTGGGCTTGTCACGGCGCTGCTGACAGCGGTGTACATGACACGGATGATGATGTTGGCATTCGGTGGCAGGAATCGCACGGGAGACGCAGAGCAGGGCGCATTGCACGAGGCACCCCTCGTCATGACAGCACCCGTGCTTGCACTCGCCGTGCTCACCGTAGTGGGCGGCTGGCTCAACCTTCCGGCACTCATTCCGATTGGTCCGATCGGTGTGTTGGAGCACTGGCTTGAACCCGTCACCGGCGCCAGCGCCGCGCGTCTGGCCGGCGCCACGCATGTCCCGCACGCGACCGAGCAACTGCTGGTGGGCATGGCGGTGGCAACGGCGGTGCTCGGAATCGCATTCGCAGTGCTCCGCTACCGCGGGGACCAGCCCGATAAGGCACATGCGCCAGTCGATACTGGTGTGGCTGGGCTGCTGACGCGCGCCTACAGCGTGGACGCGGGGGTCGACGCCGTGATCGTGCGACCGATCAATGCGCTGGCCGGTTCGGTCCTCGCCCGCGGCGTGGAGCCCGGCGTGGATCGCACCATGTCCGGCGGCGGCACGCTGCTCGCGTGGACGGCGTCGGTGTTTGGCAGTCGGTTCCAGGATGGTGACGTGGGCAAGTACGCGTGGTTGATCGCAGCGGGCGCCCTCGTGGG
>JAGNMU010000435.1 GCA_017991005.1 Gemmatimonadaceae bacterium
CTGCTTTGTCGCAGAGGCGCAGAGTCGCGGAGGCGCGCACCGCACAGGCCGTGGTTGTTCCCAAGGAACGTGATTTGGGGTTTGACTCCGCGCTTGCCGAAAGCACGCCTCCGCGCCTCTGCGTCTCTGCGACAAAGCAGTTGGCAGTTTACTGTTCGCTGTTCGCCGGTCCAGCTGAGGTCGCCTCCGCGCTAGCGTCGAACGACGCGCGCGTACACGAGCAGCACGTTGCCGGGCATGGCGCCGTAGAGTGCGTAGCCGGAGCCGACGATGAGTGTTGAACCCGCCACCACCGGTCCGGCCACATCCATCGATCCGCCGTGCGCCGCGCCGTTGACCGCCGAGTACGGCCTCGCCGTGTCTTCATCCCAGAGCACACGTCCCGTGCCGATGTCATAGCCGCGCACGTGTCCGTCGAGTGCACCGGACCACACGATGCCATCAGCGACCGTCACGGCCGCGCTCTGCGCCGGACTGCATCCCGCTTTTGTTGGGCAGACCGGCGCGGGCGCGCGCCACACGAGCCTGCCCGTCTGGACGTCCACGGCGACCAGCCCGCCACCCACTTTCGGGTTTGCCAGCAGACGCACCCCACCCGGTACGGTTGAATCGGCGACCGGGTCGATCTGCTGTCCCCCATAGGCCGCAAAGACGCGTCGTCCATCGGTTGCCGAACCCCAATGCAGCCCGCCAAGCTTGCCGCCGGGTCCCACCGTGAACTCCCATCGCACAGCCCCCTCACGATCCGGATCCAACGAACGCAGCACGCCACTCTTCGCACCGACCAGCAACGCGCGGCCGCCGCCACTGAGTGTGACGAGCATGGGTGGCTGCCCGATGTCCGCATCGGGGCCATCGCTCGACGGGCAGTTGTATTTGCCCGGCATATCGCAGCTCACGTTGTAGCCGTCGTTGGCCGTGAACTGCTTGCTCCACACCACGCTGCCGGTCTTGAGATCCATGGCGATGATCGCATCGCTGCGCGCGCTCTGCGGGGCGGAGTAGTTGTTGCCCGTGCCCACGTACAGTCGACCGAGCCGTTCGTCGATGGTCGGCGTGGACCAGACCGCCGCACCGGATGGGCCGCGCACCTCCGCGCCTGACGGGCTGGTCCCGCTGACCTTTGGGTCTTCGTCAACGGTGTACGTCTGCCATAAGCGACGGCCGGTTGCCGCGTCGAGCGCCACAACGCTGCCGCGAAAGGTGCAGCACGTGTATTTGGGTTGCAGCGGCATGGCCGACTCGTACGACGACACACCCACATAGAGCACGCCCGCATGCAATTGCGGCGCGCCGGTTACAATGGCCGTGGGGTGTGCATCCACACGCGCCGCCCACCGTTCCTTGCCCGACGTGGCGTCGAAGGCGCGAACCTGCCCGGTCCCGTCGCCGACATACAACGTGCTGGCACGTCCCCGCGTGTCCAGCGCCGCCACGACGCTGGTACGAATCGGTACGCCAGCGGAAACGCGCCACCATTGACACCCTGTGGACAGGTCGAGCGCCCACAGATTGCCGCTCTCACTGGCGACATACATGCGTCCGGCCGCCACGGCGGGTTGTCCACGCACGTTGGCGACATCACCAACCCGCAGTGACCATCGCAACGCAAGGGAATCACGCCCGGCAGGGGCGGTCACTCCCGTCCGACTGCTCGAGCGGGTGTTGCGGACGTCTCCGCCCCATCGCGTCCAACTGCCAACAGGCGCGGCCGCGCGCGCACGTACCGCGGTGCACAACGGGGCATCATCGCGCGCCGCCTGTGACGCCTGTGACGCCACGGGTGGAGCAACGGCGGCAAGCAGCACCGCCACAATGGCAACGCGGAACAGAGATCCGGTCATAGTCGTGTGGAGATCGTGAACTGGTGAGGGTTGGATGACGCGAGCACCCGTCGGTACGCGACCATCCACCGTCCTGCGTCACGACTCGGCCGGAGATGTTGTGAACGGTGCACGTCGTGTCGCGAGTGGTTGCTGGCCGGCGCGCACCGCGCATATGCTTCGACATGACCGTGTCCTTGCCCGCCGCGCTGCGCGACGACATGCCTGTTGTTCCGCACTCGCGGGTGCGCACGCGGGTGCTGGCCTGGAGCGCGCCGGCCGCGCTTGGTGCGTTGTATGCGCACAGCATCGCGGCCAAAAGCGAACCGACGGTGCACGCGTGGCAGCTCATCGCCATCGCCATCGCGACATGGTACGTGTGGGCGCTGTTTACCCCACTGATCGAGCGACTCAGTGATCGCTGGCCGGTGCGCGGATCCGGCATGCTTCGCAGCACGCTGCAGAGCGTATTCGTGCACCTGCTGGCCGCCGTCGGCTTTACACTGCTGCAGGCGTGTGCGACGGCGTTCGCGACCGGCGTGGTGGGCGCCGCGCCCTGGGCGCAGGTGCCACGCATCGTTCCCGAGTGGTTCATCGTCCTGCTGCCGGCTGGTACGGTGGTGTACTCGGCCGTTGTCGCGTTCCGTACGGTTACCGTGACGCGCGTACGCCTGCAGCAACGCGATCACCAGGCCAGACAGCTGGCGCTGCAGTTGCGTGACGCCCAGCTGGCCGCGTTGCGCGCGCAGTTGCAGCCGCATTTTCTCTTCAACACGCTCACGGCAATCACGGCACTCGTGCGTGATCACGAGACGGATCGCGCCACCCAGGCGCTGGAGCAACTCAGTGCGCTACTCCGCAGTGCACTGCGGACCGATGATCGCCACGAGGTACCACTTCGCGAAGAACTCGATCGGTTGCGCCATTACCTGCACATCGAAGAGCTGCGTCTCGGTCGGCCGATCGATGTGGAGAGCGACGTGAGCGCTGACGCGGAGCGAGCGCTGGTGCCGACGTGGATCCTGCAGCCGGTGATCGAAAACTGTGTGCGTCACGGATTTCGCGGACGCACTGATCCTGGGGCCCTGGTGGTGCGTGCGCAGGTCACGGCGCAGCGGCTGACCATTTCGGTGTCCGACAACGGCGCAGGATTGGCACCGGACTGGGAGCGTCGCGTCGCGTTGGGTCATGGTGTGTCCAACTCCCGTGCGCGACTCGCCGCACTGCACGGCGACGACGCGGACCTCCGTTTGTCAGCGGCGACTCCGTCTGGCACCACGGCGCACCTGGTCCTCCCCTTCCGGACGGCCGCATAGTGTCACTGCGACTGGTGCTGGTGGACGATGAGCCGCTTTCGCGACGCGCACTGCGCCAACTGCTCGATCAACGGGCTGACGTAGTCGTGGTGGCCGAATGCGCGAACAGCGCGGAGGCCCGCGCCTGGATGCACGACGCGGACGCCGTGCTGCTCGATATTGAAATGCCCGGTGTGTCGGGACTCGACCTGGCGCGTGAGCGTAGCGCGCACCCGTTGCCGGCCCTCGTGTTCGTGACCGCATTTGATCGCTACGCCGTGCCGGCGTTCGCAACCGAAGCCGTCGACTATTTGTGCAAACCCGTGTCCGCTGATCGACTGGATCTGGCGCTGTCGCGGATTCGTTCGCACGTGGCGTTGCACATGGCGCAACCCGCCGCGCAGTCGATGGCAGACGTCCGTGAGCATGTCGTGGTGCGAACGGGGCGCACCGAGGAGCTCATCCCGTTCGCGGCGATCGACTGCGTGGAGGCCGACGACGTGTATGCTGCCGTACACACCGGCGGGCGGCGCCTGCTGGTGCGCCAATCGCTGGCGGTGCTCGCCGAGGCGTTGCCTGAGCCGCAGTTCCAACGCGTGCATCGCTCCTGGATTGTCCATCGCCAGGCGGTTCGTGCGCTTCGACCGGCACCCGACGGGTTGCAGCTCTTGCTGCGCGACGGGCGCCTCGTGCCAGTCAGCCGCCGCAACAGCGCCACGGTACGCGCCTGGCTTCGTCAGGGAGCGGTGTAGGACAGCGACTTTGTGTCCGCACAGCAACGGCCAACGGCTTTGTCGCAGAGGCGCAGAGGCGCGCACCGCACAGGCAGTGGTTGTTCCCAAGGAAAGTGTTTGGAGTTCGGCTCCGCACCTGCCGAAAGCACGCCTCCGCGCCTCTGCGTCT
>JAGNMU010000436.1 GCA_017991005.1 Gemmatimonadaceae bacterium
GTGCATGTCGAAGTGAATGGGCTGATCATCGAGATGGAGCGGCTCATGCGCCGCGTGATCGGCGCGCACGTACACATTCGAACGGCGTTTGAGGAGCCGCTCCCCACCGTCTTCGCAGATCCCAGCCAGTTGGAGCAGGTGTTGCTCAACCTGGTCGTCAATGCCAGCGAAGCGATGCCGGACGGAGGAACGCTCACCATTGAGACCGGCACGGCACAGCTCGGGGAGGCGTACGCGGCGCGCAATCACGGCGTCGTGCCCGGGCGCTACATCTGCCTGATTGTCTCGGACACCGGACACGGGATGGATCGCACCACGCGCGAACGCATCTTCGAGCCGTTCTACACCACCAAACGTGGAGGAACCGGGCTTGGACTGAGTACCGTTTACGGTATCGTGCGGCAAAGCGGCGGCCACATCTGGGTGTACAGTGAGGTGGGCGTGGGCACCACGTTCAAGGTGTACCTCCCCGTCTCGGGAGAGGAGCCGACGCCCGACGTGATCGGCGTCGAAACGCAGGCGCGTGGCGGTGATGAAACCATCCTGATCGTCGAGGATGAGACGGCCGTACGGGAGGTCGCGCGTGCCATGCTGCAGCGGCGCGGGTATCAGGTGCTGGTGGCGAGTGAGGGCGACCAGGCGATGCGTATCGCCAATCGTCATGCGGGGCGCATCGACCTGCTGCTCACGGATGTGGTGCTGCCACGCGCCAACGGACGTGTCGTGGCCGAGCGGCTGACCGCGTCGCGCCCCGAGATGCGCGTGCTCTTCATGTCCGGCTATACCGAAGACGCCGTCGTGCATCAGGGGGTCCTCGAGGAGGGGATTCGGCTCCTCGAAAAGCCGTTCAGCGAGTCGTCGCTCGCACTTCGCGTTCGCGAATCGCTCGACGGCGCCCCGTACGCCGTCTCGCGGATGCACTGACGTGCGCCGACGTACCGGTCTTTCGGACGCACACTGGTCGACGCGTGGGACATGACGCGTTATGATGGGAGACCAGCAGGTGTTGTATGCGTCGTCCGCGCGCGAACACCGTTCCCGACCCGTGGGGAAGGCGCACTCGCAGGCCCTCTAACCCGTCGCTGACATTGCCATCGCAGCCGTCTCTTCGCCCCTTTGATGTCGCGGTCGCGCTTCGCCTCCTGCTGGTACCGGAAGAGCGCTACGAACCGCTCGCCGAGGCACTGGTCACCAGTACGAGTGCCGTTCATCGAGCGGTCGCCCGCCTGCAGCTCTCGGGGCTCTGTCGATCCGGCGCGCGCACCGTGTCACGCCCGGCCTTCCGGGAGTTCGTGCTGCACGGGGTGCGCTATGCATTTCCCGCCGTGCACGGTCCGGAACGCACCGGACTCCCGACGGCGTGGGCACATCCCGGCGTCGCCGGGCTCTTTGCGGACGGCGACGCGCCGCGGCCACTCGTGTGGGCCAGTGACCGTGGTACCGCGATCGGCGAATCATTGGTACCACTGTTCCCCAATCTTCCTGCGGTCGCCACGCGAGACGCGCGCATGTACGAATTGCTGGCGCTGGTCGACGCCGTTCGCGCCGGGGGCAGCCGCGAACGGCGCATCGCCGGTGAAGTGCTCGGCGAGCGGGTGATGTGGGGTCTCGAGTAGGGAGCTACCTGCTTGAGACCCACCCATTGTAGCCGCCCACCAGATTGCGCACGTCGGGTTTGCCAAGCCGTTTGAGCAGACTCGCCGCGATGGCCGAGCGGGCACCCGATTGGCACTGCATCAGCAGCGCAGACTCGGGAAGCGATGCCGCCGCACCGTCCAAGGCGCCGAGCGGAATGTGAGTTGCCTGCGGGATATGACCGGCCCGCCACTCCGTTTCTCCCCGCACATCCACCAACGTCGCGCCGTCCTGCAGTGTCTGCGCGAGTGCATCAACCGTGACTTGCGGAATGGTATCGAGCGCGCGACCGGTGGCGCGCCAGGCGTGGGCCGCGTCGTCTGCGTCGATCCATCCGATGACGCGATCCAGTCCGATCAGTGCCAGGTCGCGTGCCGCGTTTTGCACCACGGCAGGGTGCGTCTCATGTTCGGCCGACGGAACGAGAAAGACGAGGTCTGCCGAATAGGGGACCAGCGAGCCCATCCACGTCGAGAACGATCGCGAGTACGGCATCGAGAGCGCACTGGGGATAAACCCGGCGGCAAACGTCGCCGACGGCCGCACATCGATCAACCACGTACGCGCGCTGAGGTCCACGACACGATCTGCCTCGAGACGCGGCGGTGAGGGCATGCCGCCCAGAATGGCCGGCCCATCGCGATTGATGCGCTTCATCTCGGCGAAATACCGTGGCGGCTCCGGCTGACCGTCGAGCACCGACGCGACAAACTGTGCTTCGTCGGTTTCTGCGACGCCCCAGTTGGCCAACTTCTCGTATCCCACCGTGCTGCTGGGGACGGCGCCCAGAGCTTTGCCACACGCGGAACCCGCACCGTGGGCCGGCCAGACCTGCAGGTGATCGGGGAGCGCGCGAAAACGCTGCAGCGAATGAAACAGCGTGTGTGCGCCCGCTTCCATCGTGTTGGCGATGCCCGCCGCGCGTTCCAGCAGATCCGGACGGCCCACATCGCCCACAAAAACAAAATCACCCGTGAGTACGCCCATCGGCCCAGCGGCACGCGGCGTGTCGGTCAGCACAAACGCGATGTGCTCTGGCGTGTGCCCCGGGGTGTGCATCACCTCGAGTCGCAGATTGCCCACCGAAATCACATCGCCGTCGTGAACGATGGTGATGCCGGGAACTGGTGCGCCCTGATGGCGGGCAAACCGGTATTGCCAGTCCGCCCCGCCTTCGCCGGACACGTAGAGCTGGGCGCCCGTCGCCGCAGCCAACTCACGGGCGCCCGACACAAAGTCCGCGTGAATGTGGGTTTCGGTCACGTGCGTGATGCGCAACCCTTCGCTGCGGGCGAGGTCGACATACGGCGCGATATCGCGCAGCGGATCGACGACGATGGCTTCACCGGTGGCCTGACACCCGATGAGATAGCTGGCCTGAGCCAGCGGCTGGTCGTAGAGCTGTCGAAAGAACATGCGGCAATATACGAAATGGCGGGGCGAGTGTCTGTCGGCGAAACGCCGCGGCTTGTCACAGGCGATTTCCGACCTGTGACGGTCGTGCCGATGCCCCTATGCCGAGTGAATCGTCGTATCTGGTAGAATGTCCTTATGGCCAATCCCCCGCCTCGACGTCCGTCGACTCTCTCTGTGGCACGCGCGCAGGCCGCCGCGCGTCCACTGGGTGCGTCATTGGTCGACCGGACAGGTATGAGCGGCGCCGCTGTGAATGCCGGGGTCGCCGCTGCGGCTGGCGCGCGGGCCGGGGCGGCGGGCGTCCCCGCTGGTCGGTCGGAGCCCATACCCGCCAGCTTCGGCCAGCGTGCCGCGCGCGAAACCCGCGATCAGCGCATCGTCGTCGGTCTTGTCAGCGTCTTCGTGATCATGGCCGTCGCCCTGATGGGCATGTCGCTCGCCACGTCCACCCGCGAGTCACGCGCCAAGGATCAGCTGAACGTGACATTCGCGAATGTGCATACCCAACAGTCCGAGTACCGCGCACTGTTTGGACGGTTTGCGTCATGGCCCGAGCTCAAGGCGCGCGGCGCGGAGGTGGGACCGCGACAGACCGTTCGCGGCTGGAATGCCGACGCCTCCCACTGGTTCATTTCCATCCGCGATCGGGAGACGGGGCTGATCTGCGATCGCACGGGCGAGTTGTTCGATGAAGACGCGGCGGAACGCGCGCCCGTCTGTCGATCGATCAAGTAGCACGCACCGCCGCCGATCACGACGGCAACACTCGACATTTGCGGCGACGGGCCGCACTGTGCAGTCGTGTCAAAATCACTCACCTCCTGTGTCCTGCTGGCCGGCCTAACCGCCAGCGGACTGCGCGCACAATCGACGTCCGCTGATTCCGCGCGCACGGTCTTGCGTCCCGTCTCGGTCACCGTGTCACGTGACGTGGCGCGGTCGCCCTTCGAACTCCCGTTTGCCACCACG
>JAGNMU010000437.1 GCA_017991005.1 Gemmatimonadaceae bacterium
CAAAGGGACGGTCGGTCCGGGTCGCGGCAAACAAAAACGGCGCATTCTCTTCGCGCGCGTCGGCGGCGCCGACGCCTTCCGTGATGCGCACGCCGCTGGCCGCCAATCGCGCGGACCCACCCGCCGCGACGGGATTGGGATCGGCCACCGCGTACACCACGCGCGAGACGCCCGCCGACAACAACGCCTCCGCGCAGGGCGGCGTTTTCCCGTGGTGATTGCACGGCTCCAGGGTCACATAGACCGTGCTCCCCTGCGCCAATGGGCCGGCGGCGCGCAGTGCCATGACTTCGGCATGCTCCAGTCCGTACTGGGCGTGCCACCCTTCACCCACCACCACGCCGTCACGCACCACGACGGCACCGACCAGCGGATTGGGCGCGACCTGTCCATGGCCGCGCCGCGCGAGCTCGAGGGCCCGGAGCATGAAGCGCCCATCGTCGCCGGTCATGCCCCGTCCATCACCTCAGAAACGAACCGTGAGACCGAACGACCCGTACGTGTAGGCCTCGTTGGCACGACGATCACCAAACGTGTTCAGGGTCTGACGGGTGCTGCCGGCACTGGAGCGGCCGTATTCGAGCACAAAGCGCACCACACCCAGCCCGAGCGTGCCGTTGATGAATGCCGTATTGCGCGACACCGATTCACGAAGCGTGGGAAACGACACGTCCGTGCGTGCTGGAATGCCGACCAGTGTTTCGTTGACGACCGCACGCAGCACGGTTTCGCCTTCGATTTTGTCGCGACCGATTCCCGCGGCGACGCCGACAAACGTGAAGCGTTTGCTGGCCACCAATCGCATGGCGGTCGAGCTCAGCGATGCGTCACTGACCAGCAACGTGTCGTTGGCCGGCGTATACGACGCGTCGAGTGTCGGAATCCGGCGACGCAGCCAGCTCACACTGACACCGGGCACGAGTGATGACTCCTGCAGCGCACCAATGCGCACGCCATACGAAAACGCGTAGGCACGCGTCTGCGGATTCAACTCGAAGTCGTTGGAGGTGAGCGACGGCACCGCGTTGACGCCCAACAACGCGTCGACGCCTCCGACATTGGTGAGCCCCATCGGGATGCCGGCCCAGAGCCCGAGGGCGAGATCGAGCGATGGCATCGGCACCGCGGTGCGCTTGGCGCCGAAGTCATCGCTGACGGCGTTGGCGCGTCCGAGGGTGACTGGGACATTGCGAGTCGGGACGCGGCCGTCCACGGCGGTGAAACGCACCGTGAGGCTGCGCTTGCCCCAACCGCCCAACGTACCGCCCTCACCGAGGATGCTGTTCCCGCCGGCCAGCGCGACCCCGACTTGCGGCACGACAAACGCAAAGATATCAGCCGCTTTCCGGCAGACGTCGTCCGGATTGCCCGCGACGCGCGGTGTGATGGCGCAATCCGGCCCGCCCTGCGCCTGCATCGACAGCGGAGTGACAACGGCGCTCAGCGCCAGGCAGACGCCGATGCAGACGCCGACGCCCACGCGGCGCGTCACGCGACCACTCCGTCAAAGCGCACCTTGCCGCTTCCTGGTACCAGTCGCCCCAACTCCCACGAGGCGATGCCGTACGCGGCCGCCTGCTGATGCACGAGCCGTGCGTTGTTGGCGGAGGTAATCGCAACCATGCCCACTCCCATGTTGAAGGCCCGGTACATCTCGAGGCGCGGCACTGCGCCGGCCTCTTCGAGTACCCGAAACCACGAAGGGATGGTCCATGTGTCGGTGATCACATCGGCGTCGAGCGTATCCGGCAACGCCCGATTGAGATTGCCGGGCAAGCCGCCGCCGGTGATGTGTGCCATGGCGTGGATATAACCGAGCACCGGCTTGAGGCATCGCAAGTACGAGCGATGCACCTTCAGCATGATATCCGCGACGGTCGCGCCCCCCGCGTCGGGGAACCGATCGTGTGGACCGAGTTGCAGGCGTTCGGAAATGATACGACGTGCGAGCGAATAGCCGTTGGTGTGCAAGCCATCGCTGGCCAGCGCGATGAGCACGTCGTCTGCCTGCACGCGCGCGCTGCCCAGCACATCCTCTTCTTCGACGATGCCGACGATGAATCCTGCCAGATCGTAGTCGGGCGGTGTGTAGACGCCCGGCATCTCTGCCGTTTCGCCACCGATGAGCGCGCAGCCGTTTTCCACACATCCCGCGGCAACGCCCGCGACCACAGCCTCGACCACAGGCGGCTCGAGCTTGCCGAACGCGACATAGTCGAGGAAGAACAGCGGCACGGCTCCCTGCACGAGAATGTCGTTCGTGCAGTGATTGACCAGACAGTGCCCGATGGTGTCGTGGCGTCCGCTTTCGATCGCGAGTTTGATCTTGGTGCCGACGCCGTCGGCACTCGACACGAGCAGCGGTGACTGATAGCCGGGAGGCACACGGAACATGCCGCCAAATCCGCCGAACACGCCACGCGCGCCGGAGGTCATGGTGGATTCGACCAATCGCGCGAGTCGATGCTTGGCATCATCAGCCGCATCGATATCGACGCCGGCCGAGCGATAGTCCATCGGCACCCCGCCGTCCGAGGTCATGCCTCGAGATCCGCGTCGAAGGCCACCAGCTGCCGGAACTCCTGCACGCGTGCATCGATGTCCGCGCGCGTGATCTCCAACAGACGGGCGTTCGAGAACTTCTCCACGGCAAACGATCCCATCGCGGATCCGACGACGACGGCGCGGCGCATGGAGCGGTCGCTCAGGTCGCCGGTGGCCGCGAGATATCCGATGAAGCCGCCGGCGAATGAATCGCCGGCTCCGGTGGGATCAAAGACCGACTCGAGCGGATAGGCCGGCGCAAAGAAGACACTGTCGCGCGTGAACATGAATGCGCCGTGTTCGCCCTTCTTGATCAGCACATGACGGGGGCCGCGATCGAGAATCCAGCGCGCCGCGTGCACAAGATTGGTCTGCTCGGTGAGCTGGCGCGCCTCGCCGTCGTTGAGCGTGATCAGATCGACGCGCCCGAGCAGTTCGATGAGCTCTGGACGACGCGATTCAATCCAGAAGTTCATGGTATCGCATGCCACGAGTCGTGGCTTCTCCACCTGGTCGAGCACCTGCAGTTGCAGTCGGGGATCGATGTTGGCCAGAAACACGAACGGCGCATTCTTGAACTGCGCGGGAATCTTGGGCCGGAAGTTGGAGAACACCCCCAAGTGCGTTTCGAGCGTTTCGGCCGAGTTCAGATCGTGGCGATAACGTCCGCGCCAGCGAAAGCTGGAGCCGGTTGTCTGCTCCAGTCCGGCGAGATCGACGCCGCGCGCGGCGAGTGGTGCCAGCTTCTCCACGGGATAATCATCCCCAACCACGCCGACGAGCTGCACCGGCGCGAAATGCGACGCCGACGACGAAAAGAACGTCCCTGAGCCGCCGAGCACGTCATCTGCGCGGCCGAACGGGGTCTCGACGGAATCAAGGGCGACCGACCCCACCACAAGGACGGGGTTCGCGGAATTCACGCTCACATGCGCTCCGGCGCAGAAAGTCCAAGAATGCGCAATCCGGCGGACAAGCCGAGCTGCGTGGCGCGTGCCAGTACCAACCGGGCACGCGTGATCGCCTCGGGCTCGCCGAGGACATGATGCTTGTGATACCAGGTGTGCGCGGTGCGGGCCGTTTCCAGCAGCCAGCCGGCGATGCGATGCGGTTCGAGCGACTCGGCCGCACTGCGCACGATTGTCGGAAAATCGAGCAGCTGCTTGATCAGTTCCTGTTCGGCGGGTTCGGCCAACACGCCCAGATCGACGCCGTCCACGCTCACCGTCGCGGCATCGATTTCGCCAACGCGGAAGATGCCGCACATGCGTGCATGCGCCATCTGCACGTAGTAGACGGGGTTTTCCTCGGACTGACTGCGCGCCAGATCGATGTCGAACACGAGCTGCGAATCGCCGCGACGCATGAGGTAGAAATAGCGCACCGCGTCGCGGCCCACTTCGTCGATCAGATCGCGCACGGTGACGTACGAGCCGGCGCGTTTGGAGATCTTCATCTC
>JAGNMU010000438.1 GCA_017991005.1 Gemmatimonadaceae bacterium
TGGCGGCTTTGGGTTCCGCGTTTGGCCAATCAAGCCCGAGCGCCGCGGCGATGGTGGCCGCAACCTGCGATTGCGTCGTCGGCGTATCCCGTCGTACGCCGAGTGCCGGCACATCCGGTCCCATCACGGCCATCCACACGCGTTCGGCCCCATCGACCTTTTCACCATGATCGGTCCACGCCGCACCGCGGCCTCGGCCGTGATCGGTGGTGACAATCAGGGTCGTCTTGTTGCGCGTAACAGGATTGGCCTGCGCGTTGGCCCAGAGCTCGGCCAGATACTTGTCGACTTGGTGGGCTGACCGCAGGTAGAGCTCGTAGCGTCCATCATGGGCCCATTCGTCGGTCTCACCATAGCCGATGAACAGCACGCGTGGCTTCTTGAGCGCCGTGTAGTCCAACATGGAATAGTGGGTGATGGCATCCACCGTGTTGGTCGGCCACATGCGTGTTTGTGTCGCCAGCATGTCGCGCAACACCGCCGCGCGCGCCGTACCGGTTGGGGCCACCGCGTTGTCCCATCCGTCAAACACCGGGATTCCGCTGCGGGTGCTGTTGATGATGCGGCGGAACGCATGCCACGTGGCGAACGCGGCCACCTTGCCCTTGAGTGTGGACTGCGTGTTCAGCCACTCGAAGACGGTGCGATTTTCGTTGTTGCCGTGTTCGTTGCTGTCGATGCGCCGATCGGGGAAACCCGTGAACGCTTCGCTATAGCCCGGGAATGAGAACTTGAGGCCATTGGTAACGACGGCTCGGCTGCCCACCGTGCTGTCACCCAGAATTTGCCCCTGCGACGCCATGGTGCCCCAAACAAACGGCAGCAGCACGCTCCGACGTGCATCCGGCGTCGCGCGCCAGAACTCGCGATGCAGGGCCGTTGAGTCGGACACTTTACCCGCCTTGCCCATCAGCGTGGAATCGGCACCGCCAAAGAGCTCTTGCCAGCGAAAACCGTCGGTGATGACCACGATCACATGCGTCGAGCGAGCCGCCGCCGAATTCGATGTCCCCGACGGTGCCCGTGCAGACTGCGCGGTGCTCACGGCAGGGAGGGTCGCCAACAGCAAGGTGACGAGCGTAGCAACGCGGAGACAGAAGCGCATGGCGATCCGTGAGAGAAGGGCGTAACCGATCCGAACAGGCTCCATTGAAATCTGCCTCGGGCGCGACGGTTCGCCACGTTGCCCTCTGCAACTGTCCGGTCACAGTCGCCGGGCGCCGAAACGCAGACAGCGCTCGGCCAGTGCCCACTCTACCGAAAGTACCGTGGATCGTGTGAGCGACTTTCGTGAGTGCGCCCGAGCTGCTCGAGCATGGCGTGCGCCAACTCATGCTCCCACACGCGCCGGTCGAGCATCGCCGACGAGGCAAACAGCAGAACGAACGCGCGCCGGTCGCCCTCGCGAACCCCTTCGGTCCGCCCGCGGCACCGTTCGCGTATCGCAGCGCCGGGCTCGCAGAGAAATCCGCTGCCATCGTCGGGTACTTGCAGCAGCACGGGCGGTGGTCCTCTCCATGACGCACCGACCCGTCGTTCGACGGCGCGCAACGCGGCTGCCCAACCCGGCGGCACGGAGGCGA
This sequence comes from Gemmatimonadaceae bacterium, assembly GCA_017991005.1. Lineage (GTDB taxonomy): Bacteria > Gemmatimonadota > Gemmatimonadetes > Gemmatimonadales > Gemmatimonadaceae > Gemmatimonas. Next base: position 1,584 of record JAGNMU010000438.1, read on the forward strand.
CTCGTCGTGCGTGCCTCGTCGTCTCGAGTTCGGCGGCCAATTCGTCTCGCGCCGCCGCAAACGGCTCGGCGGCGAGGGGCTCTGAAACGAGCGGCTCGCCGGCGACGGCAATAGATGTCTCCGTTGCGCGGCGGAGGGCCTGCGCCGAGGCCACCGGCGCGCCCGCGTCAACGGCCAGCAAGCCGGCAAGGAAGGCTGGGAAGAGGCGCATATCAACGGGTGTCGACCGCGTGATCGCCGGACTGCACGATTTGTTACATGCGCCCCTCCAGGTCGGGTACGACGTCCGGGTACCTGGGCGTTACGTGGGGCGAGCGAGTTCTTTACGCGCCCGTCGTCATCGCATGGCTGAGATTGTGATGAAGCGCGGCGAACATGTGGCCGAATGTTGGTCGGTTCCACTAGTTCACCTACTCCGGAGTCACCGGTCGAATGCGATACGTTCTCCTCTCCGCCATCTCACTCGCGCTGTGCAGCGCCAGCGCGGGTGCCCAGCAAACGGGAACCACCGCGCCTGACAAGAAGGACACCACGCAACTGCTTGGCACCGTCAAAATTTCGGCATCGGCGTCCGGGCAGGGCGAGGCGCGCACGGTGAATGCACTTGGCAAGCGCGAGTTACAGGAACGCACGGCAGGCACCACGGCACTCAAGGCCCTGGAAAAGCTGCCTGGTGTCAACTTCAACTCGTCTGATCCGTGGGGGCAGTACGAATGGTCCAACCGCATCACGATGCGCGGATTTCAGACGCAGCAGGTGGGCCAGACGTTTGACGGACTCCCGTTGGGCGATATGAGCTACGGCAACTTCAACGGGCTGGGCATTGGACGCGCGGTAGACGCCGAAAACCTCGCCGGTGCAAGCGTGGCACAGGGCAGCGGCGCGCTGGGTACCTCGTCGGCGAACAATCTTGGCGGCGTGGTGCAGTATGCGTCTGATGCGCCCAACGCACGGCGTACCTTCATGCTCAAGCAGTCTGTCGGCGGCGCGAACACGTACCGAACGACCGGACGCTTCGATACCGGCTTCTGGACCGGTGGTGATCTGGGACTCAGCGGCTATCTGAGCTTCACGCGCCAGGACAACGACAAATGGAAAGGCGCCGGGCTGGCCGCATCGCCGATCAACAAAGGACTGCTCAATCGGAACGGCCTGTTCCGCGACGGGCAGACGTGGCTGGAGCAGGTGAATGCCAAGGCCGTCGCGTTCAAGGGGGCGCACAAATTCACGGGCTTCTACTCGTTCTCCAACCGCAGTGAAGCGGACTATGTCGATCTCACGTGGCGCCGCTACCAGCAAAGCGGTCGCGACTGGGATCAGTTCACCGATTGGAATCTCGCCAAGCAGTTTGCCAACACGTCCGGCGACGAGGACGAAGCGTATTGGCAGTCTTCACTCGGTGCTCGTCGTGACAATCTTGTGTACGGCATGGCCGATTTCGCGCTCGGCGACGTCTCGCGCGTGTCGGTGCAGCCGTATTTCCACGCCAACAAGGGCAATGGCGACTGGCATGCGCCAACCTACGGCCCGAGCACGTGGAGCGCTGATCCGATCTTCTTCCGTCAGACGCAATACAACGGCGAGCGGACCGGCCTCAACGCCAAGTTCAATACCAGCGTCGCTGGCAATACCATCGAAGCCGGACTCTGGTACGAATCGAATACGACGACCATTCGTCGCCAGGGCTGGGGACTGAAGAACTACCAGAATGGACCGGAAGTGGATTTTGCGAACAATATCCGCCTGTTCTTTGATCGCACGGGCGATATCGGCACGACGATGTTGTACGCACAGAACAGCAATGCGTTTGTGGGCGATCGCCTCAAGCTGACGTACGGCGCGAAGTACGTGAATGTGAACGCCGACTTCAAGAGCAACGGCAACACCTCGAATGCGAAGACGTTTGGCGATCCCAATCGGCCGGCGCTCAGCGTGACCGCCAAGGCGGAGTTCCTGCCGCAGGTCGGCGCCGTGTGGGTGATCAACAGCACCGACCAGCTGTTCTCGAACTTCGCGGAGAACATGAATCAGTATCCGCTGAGCCCGCAGTCGGGCATCTACAATCTGTCGGCGGCCGGCTTTGATGCGTTCAAGGCCAACACCAAGCCGGAGCGCGCCACGTCGGTGGACGTCGGGTTTCGTACCCGTCGCGAGCGTGTTGAGGCGTCGCTGTCTGGATACATGATCGACTATCGCAATCGACTGGTGGGCACCGCCAACTGTCAGCTCACGGCCACCTGCGCGTCGATCATTTCGAACGTCGGCACCGTGTCCACGTTTGGTGCCGAAGGGTTGCTCAACCTCAAGCTGTCGAGCGCGTTGAGCCTGGCCAATTCGGCGTCGATCAACAACTCGAAGATCGACGACGACTACAAGACGGGTACCACCACCGTTCGCTCTGGCGGCAAGTATGTGG
>JAGNMU010000439.1 GCA_017991005.1 Gemmatimonadaceae bacterium
CGCTGGTCACCCTGCGGCACGGGGCCCTTGCCACCTTCAACACCCTTGGCCACACCACCCGCGACGCCCTTGCCCGAGAAGTCAGCTTCGTCAGTGACTTTCTTGGACAGGTCGATGTCGGGGATGACGTTAGGAATTTCGATGGGCGCCGACAGCACCTGGAAGCCCTTCGGGGGCGGCGGTGTGACGACGGCATCTGGTGGTGGAGGCGGCTTTTCCGGCTCGGGCGGCTTTGGCTCATCCTTCTTCACTTCCACAAAGTCGACCTTTTCTTCGACTTTCTCCTCTTTCTTGATCCCGGCGTTCGCCGTGACCACGACCAGCCCGATAACTGCGGCTGTGTGGAGAATTACGGATGTGATCGTGCCGCCAAAGCGCTTCTGCTTCTTCGCCTTCGATTCAAGCAGGTTGTTGAACATCTCGCTTGTCCGGGGTACGAGTGGCAACGGCGTGCGGTACCCGCGCGAGCGCCCGGGTAAACCGACTTGGCGATTCTACGCCGCGAAGATGATCCAGCAATGGCGGAAAGATTAGGATCGCATTAATCCGCCGTTAGCATTCCACTCCTCAGGAATGCAGTGAGAAGCGAAATGGCAGTCGCACCAGCTGACGCACGTTTCGCCCCTGCGCCTTGGCCGGGAGGAATCGAAGACGAGCCGTCACAGCGCGAACCGACGCGGTAAAGAGCGCATGATCCGAGTGCACGATGCGCACACTCCCCGCCTCCACACGCCCGCTCGTGTCCACGACCATCTCGACCATCACGGCACCGGCAATCGCGGCCGAACGGAGCATGTCCGGATACGTCGGCGTGGGCGAGCCCGCCGCCAAAACGACCGGCACATCAACCTCATGCGCCGCGAACGGTTGACCTGAATTACTGTTGAGCTCGCTACCGCTCACTAAACCGCTCGCGCCACTGCCGCCGGTCGCGCCCAGATCGCGCGCGGTCACGCCGCCGCTCGCGAAACTGATGTCCGGCACGCCGATGGGGATGTCGTCAACGTTCAGCACCATCGGGATGACCGGTGACGGTACGACGGCGGACGAGACCGTCCGCGCGGTCGCGGACGACGTCGAGGGCGCCGAGGAAGCCACACTCACCCGCGGCGTCGGCACAAAATGCAGCGCCGCTTCTCTGATCTCGCGCGGCGGCGACTCCTGATGGGCCGTCAGCGCCACCAGGATGGCCACAACCGTGGCGTGGCCGGCAGTGGAGACGAGCGACCCGCCAACCCGCGGCGTCGCGATGGCCTTCGATTCGAGCAGATGCTGGAACATGACATCCTCCAGGACACGTGTGCTTGCAACGCAGCGCTCACTGTCTGGAGGATCGCACCCGCACATTACGTCCCGATGTCGTTTGTCTGAGTACGGGATGAAGCTGTCATGAGACTTCGATGGCGTCCGGCTCGTGTGCAGGATACTCGCCCGTCATCCCCGAGCCGGGCGCGCCCGCCAGCGGCAAGGTCACCGTGAACGTGCTGCCGCGACCCAGCCGCGATTGCACCGAGAGCTGTCCGCCGTGTGCTTGTGCAATCCACTGGCAGATCGCCAAGCCCAATCCAAAGCCGCCACGCTCAGACGCACGCGAGCGCACGCGATCCGCGCGCCAGAATCGTTCAAACACATACGGGAGATCGGCCGCCGCAATACCGATTCCCGTGTCCTCGACGGTGAACGTGACCACTTCCTCGCCGCGCGCGAGTGTGATCGTCACGCGCCCCGCCCGCGGCGTGTACTTGATGGCGTTGGTGACCAGGTTGAGCATGAGCTGACGCAACCGCGTCAGATCGCCGAGCACCTCCGCCTCTTCCACGACCGGCGCATCGATGGTGAGATCGGCATCTTCGCCCAGGAGTCGGGCGGTTTCGATCACTTCGCGCACCAGATCGCCCAATCGCACCGGTTCGCGGAACAGGTCGAATCGTCCTTCGTCCGCGCGAGCGAGTGTCAGCAGCGAGTCGACGAGGTCGGCCATCCGGGTGACCTGCTGCAGCGCCTCCTCGAGCGCCACCGCCTGTTCGGTGGATGTGGTGGTGGGCGACATCGCCCGCTCCACATCGGCACGCATGACAGCCAGCGGCGTCTTGAGTTCGTGACTGGCGTCTGCAGTGAATCGCCGCAGTGCGCCGAACGAGGTTTCAAGTCGTTCGATCATTTCATTCAGCGTCGTCGCGAGCCGCGCCAGTTCCTGGCCGGCGGCGCCGATATTGAGTCGTCGGTGCAGTGAGCGCCCGTCGGAGATGGCTTCCACTTGATCGACCATCCGGTCAATCGGGCGGAACGATCGACCGGCGATGACCCACGCAAAGATCATCGACACCCCGAGCAGGAGCGGGGTGATAATGAGCATGGTGGAGACCAGCTCTCTCGGCGAGAAATCCGTGGCAGCGGTACTGTTGGCCGCGTAGACGCGATACCGGGCGTTGGTGCTGAGCGGCACTTCGCGAGCGGCCATCATGACTTCATCATCACGCATCGTCACCACGATCGGCGCGGCGTTGGGTGTGGCCCGACGCGCCGCGTCACTGAATGCGGCACGTGCGCTGACCGACAGCGCCTGCACGGCCGGTGACGCGTAGATATCGTACTCCGTGCTGTCCTGCACCAGCACGTATCCATCCAGCATGGAGAGAAATGCTTTCATGCGCATGGACACGCTGCGAATGGCCAGCGGGTCGTCCTGCGCCACCACGGGTTCAATGCCCGTGGTCCGTGCCAGATTCACCGCCAGGACGATCTTGTCCGCCTCGGCTTCCACCTGCGCACGCAGCGCGTCGAGCAGCGTGATACGACGCACCGTGAGCAGGGCAAGCGAAAACAACAGCAGCGTGAGCATCATCGCTGCTGCGTAGGCGGATGTGAGCCGAGTGCGGATCGAGAGCACGTTCGGCGGGCCTCAGGCTACGCGCGAATCATGTAGCCCACGCCGCGCACGGTCGTGATGAGCTTCTTCTCATGTTTGGCATCGATCTTCTTGCGGAGATGATTGATGACCACGTCGACAATGTTCGTGCCAGGATCGAAGTGATACCCCCAGGCATACTCCGTGATCAACGTGCGACTCATGACCCGCCCGGCGTGACGCATGAGATATTCCAGCACGGAGAACTCTTTGGGCGTGAGCTCGATGGCCTCGTCGCCGCGACGGACCTCGCGCGTCCCCTGGTCCAACTCGAGGTCACCGATGCGCAACACCGGCGACGCGAGGGCACGCGGGCGTCGCAGCAACGCTTCCGCGCGCGCCAGCAGCTCTTCGAACGCAAAGGGCTTCGTGACATAGTCGTCCGCCCCCGCCCGCAGCGTTTCGACCTTGGCGTCGACGGCGTCCTGTGCCGTCAGCACCAGCACGGGCCGTTCGAACCCGCGGCCGCGGAGTGTGCGCAGCACGTCGAGGCCGTTCCGTCCCGGCAGCCGCATGTCGAGAATGATCAGATCGTACAGCTGCGCGAGCGCCATGCGTTCCCCGTCAATGCCGTTTGCGACGAGGTCCGTCTGCCACCGCTGCTCTTCAAGACCGCGGCGAACGAATTCGCCGACGGTTGGATCATCTTCGATGACCAGAATTTTCACGCCAGCTCCATCGCATGCAGGGTATCGGGAATGCTAGTCACGGCCGGCCGGTCGCCGGAATCCAAATTCGCGAATCTTGCGGTACAACGTTTTGGGCGAAATGCCGAGCAACTCGGCGGCCCGGCCCTGATGCCACTGCGTTCGTTCCAGCGCATCGGCGATGTGCCGACGCTCGATTTCGACCAGCGTGAGCACCGACGACGGCGTAGCGCGTGGACTCCCGGCAGCCTCGGCGCCCAGCGGAAGGTCGCGCGCGCTGATCACGTCGTCGACCGCCAGCAGCACGGCCCGCTCGATCACGTTGCGCAGCTCGCGCACGTTGCCGGGCCACCGGTAGCGCTCCAATGCGGCCATCGCATCGACGCTGAGCCGCGGTGGTGCCGTGCCGCCGAACTCCTGCAGGAAGTG
>JAGNMU010000440.1 GCA_017991005.1 Gemmatimonadaceae bacterium
CAGAGCGCTGCATGTGGATTGTCGGCGAGTTCCTGCCCCTTCCGGCTGCGATAGTCCGTGTAAAACACGAAACCGCGCGCGTCGGCCGCCTTGAGCAAGACCACGCGCACCGACGGGTACGCATCCGGCGTCGCCGTGGCCAGACTCATCGCGTTCGGTTCATTGACTTCGGCCGTGATGGCCTCTTCGAACCAACGATGAAACTGCACCATCGGGTCAGCATCAACGTCCGATTCGGAAAGGGCTTCGCGGCGGTAGTCGGTGCGAATATCGGCGATGGACACGCGTCAGACCTCGATGAGTGGCAGAGCGGCGCGAGGATACGCATCGGGTACGCCGTCCATCGGATCGCCTGAAAACGGCGCGCCGTCCGGCGTCTCCAGTACAAAGCCCGCATCCTCGATCATGCGCAGATCATCGCGCGCCGTCTGCCCCTGTGTGGTCAGGTAATCCCCGATGAAAATCGAGTTCGCCGGATACAGACCCATTACCTGCATGCTGCGCAGGTGCACTTCGCGCCCGCCACTGACGCGGATTTCCTGCGTTGGCAGCAGGAACCGATAGAGGCAGAGAATGCGCAGGCAGCGGCGCGGATCGAGCGCGCGAACCTGCTCGAACGAGGTGCCGGGAACCGGGATGAGAAAGTTGACCGGCACACTCTTGACGTCGAGTTGGCGAAGCGACAACGCCAGATCGATGACGTCGTCATCACTCTCGCCCATGCCAAGAATGCCGCCGCTGCACGTCTTCATGCCGGCATCTTTCACTGCCTGCACGGTGTCCACGCGGTCCTCGAACGTGTGCGTGGACACGACCTCGGGCGTGAAATTGGCCGACGTATTGAGATTGTGATTGATCGTCTCCACGCCCGCGTCCTTGAGTCGCTGCACCTGCTCGGCATTGAGCAGGCCAAGACAGGCGCAGATCTTGAGATCATGTTTGGCGCGCACGGCGCGCACCGACTCGAGGACCTTGCCGAACACCGTTTCGCCCGGCGTGCGGCCCGAGATCACCATGCACAACGTCCCCGCCTTGAGCTGGGCAGCGCGGTCGGCCGCTTCCATGATCCGCTCCTGCGCGAGCATCGGATACTTCTCGATCTCGGCCGCCGAGATCTTCGATTGCGAGCAGTAGTGGCAATCTTCCGGACACAGTCCGCTCTGCGCATTGAGCAGAAAGTGCAGGCGCACACGATTGCCCCACGCGGCGCGCCGCACGCGGTACGCCGCAGCGAGTTGGTCGAGCAGCGCGTCGTCCGGCGCGTTGAGCACCGCGTGCGCGTCGTCGCGACTGAGCACGTCACCGGCCAATGACAGATCGGCCAGACGTTGCCAGTCGGTTGTCGCAGTGGAAACAGATGAAATCATGAAGAGGCTCAGGCAGAAAACGGTGGAACCGCTGCGCCAGGAGGCGCAGCGATACGATCGGTCAGCAAGACATCAAGGCCGCTGCCGGCCGCGGCGATGGCCAGTGCGTCCGCGTCATCGGTCCGATCGATCCATGGGAATCGCAGAATGAGATACCGCGGCAGGAGCGTGACCAGCGCGTCGTAGTTCGTCGCCTCGGCGATGCCCGCGTCCACGTCGGTGTACTGCGTCAGGATCACCGCGCGTACCGGCACGTTGGCTGACTCGGCGGCACGTACCGTGAGCAGCACGTGATTGAGCACACCCAGCCGGTTGCCGGCGACGATGATGAGACCACACTGCCAGCGTGCGAACAGATCGAGAAACGAGCACGCGGCGGTAATTGGAACCAACAAACCACCGGCGCCTTCGACGAGCAGAAGATTTCGATCAGCGCAGAGGGTCGCGCAGGCGGCATCCAGCGTTGTCAGATCAATGACAATGCCGGCGCGCTGTGCCGCAACCATCGGTGCCAACGGTTCCTCGAGCACGTACGGGCGCACCAGTGTCAGCGGGTCCTCGCCGCCACTGGCACGCCGCAAGCGCTCCGCATCGGACCGCGGGCCGCCGTCGAAGACAATGCGTTCGTCGATGCCGCTTTCGACCGGCTTCATCGCCGCGACACGCAACCCCAACTGTCGCGCTCGCTCGGCAAGCGCGCAGGCAACCACCGTCTTGCCGATCCCGGTGTCGGTGCCCGTAATGCCGTAGCGCAGCAGCTCCATATCACTCATCGACCGGTCCTCCGGCGCCTGCAGCAAACGGCGACGACTCGGGCGCACGTTCACCGTCAAGGAAGCGCTGCAGGACGGTGTAGACGCGGGCCAGCTCGTCGTTGGTCGTGCAGTAGGGAGGTAGACAATACGCCACGTGGCCGAGCGGCCGCAACAGGATGCCCTCAGCGATGGCAAACGCCGACAGGTCGCGTCCGATGGCGCTCAGATACCCCGGTGGCGCGTGGAGCTCCACAGCCGCCACCGTGCCGATCTGTCGCACCGCGCGCACGCCAGGATGGCCACGCAGTGCATCCAGATGTCCGGCCTGCGCGACTTCGATGCGGATGCGTTCGTCCTCACTCTCTTCGTCGAACAGCTCGAGCGACGCCAATGCCGCCGCGCAGGCGATCGGGTTTGCCGTGAACGAGTGTCCATGAAAAAACGTCTTGGTGCGATCGGCGCTGCGGAACGCGTCGTAGATCGCTTCCGTCGCTGCCGTCGCACCGAGCGCGAGCGCACCGCCGGTGAGTCCCTTCGACATGCAGAGCAGATCCGGTTGCACGTCGGCGCGATCGCACGCAAACATCGGCCCGGTTCGTCCGAATCCGGTCAGGACTTCATCGGCAATCAGGTGCACGCCTGCGTCGCGCGTGCGCTCGCGCAGCGCGCGCAGCACGCGTTCGTCCCATACGCGCATGCCGCCGGCGCCAAGCAGCAACGGCTCCACAATCACCGCCGCCAGTTCGCTGCCTCGCGCCTCGAGTAACGCGTCGAGCGCCGCCAGGGTATCGCCTTCGGACGGGTCCGGCAGCCGCGCGACCTCGAACAGCAGTGGATCGAACGGCTGCGAAAACACGCTGCGTGCACCGGCCGCCATCGCGCCAAACGTATCGCCGTGATACGCATGCTCGAGTGCGGCGACCAGACGACGCGGCGTCTCGCGATTGGCGAAATACTGCAGCGACATCTTCACGGCCACTTCCACGGCCGTCGAACCGTTGTCGCTGAAGAACACGCGTGTCAGTCCGCGCGGGAGACGCGACACCAGTTCGGCCGCAAGCGCCGTAGCGGGTTCATGTGTGAATCCGGCAAACATCACCTGATCGAGCACGGCCGCCTGCTCACTGATGGCGCGTGTGATATCGGGATGGCAGTGGCCGTGCGTCGTGACCCACCACGACGAGATGGCATCGAGCACGGGGCGCCCATCGACATCGTACAGCCAGGCCCCATCGGCGCGTGTGATGTGCACCGGCAGTGGCGCGCCGAGGTGCTGCGTGTACGGATGCCACACGTGAGCGGCATCATGCAGCAAGACGGGATTCGGACGGTACCCGTCCGCGACCTCGTCGTCTTCATGATCGGTCATGTCATCGCCTGGTCAGCGTACAGGTGTGGGCGGGCCTGCGACGGGCGCGCGGGGGAGGTAAGCGAGGCGTCGAAGTGGGGCACGCTAACCGAAGACACCGCGCAGCACGTCCGTGAGGTTGGCGGCCAGGGCATCGATCAACTCCTGTGGATGCACTGCCGAGACGGACACGCGCAAGCGCGAGGTGCCCGGGGGCACGGTCGGGGGACGAACGCCGCCCACGAGAAACCCGCGTCGCCGCATCTCGCCAACGACCGCCATCGTCCGGTTGGGCTCACCGATGAGAATCGGGACGATGTGTCCGTCCGGAATACCAGGCACTTCGCGACCCGCATCGCGCAGTCGTTCGCGCAATCGGCGCGCGCGTGCGCGCACCGCATCGCGCCGCCACGACTCGACCTGCGCCAGCCGCAGCGCTTCGAGCGACGCGGCCGCCATCGCCGGTGGGGTGCCCGTCGTGAAAATGAAGGACCGGGCGCGACTGGTGAG
>JAGNMU010000441.1 GCA_017991005.1 Gemmatimonadaceae bacterium
GTGTTTGTCGAACAGGTGTACAGCTGGCCGGGCATCGGATCGGCGCTCGTGCAAGGCATCTTCGACCGTGATCAACGTCTGGTCGCAGCGTGTGTGGTGGCTGGTAGTGCGTTGACCGCACTGGGCAGTCTGCTGGCGGATGTCGCTCGCGTCGTCGTTGACCCTCGTCTCCGCGCGAAATGACGGCGATTCTCGGAGCCGCGGCGTCTGCCGGGAAACGGGCGGTGCGCTGGAAGATGCCGGTCGTCCTGATCGGCCTGCTGTCGCTCATCGCGATCTTCGCACCGCACCTCGCGCCGTACAGCGACACGATGATGGACAACTATGACGCGATGATCAATCGCGCCCCAAGTCTGGCCCACCCCTTCGGCACCGATCCGCTTGGTCGAGATGTGCTCAGCCGGGTGATCTACGGCTCGCGCGTCTCCTTGTCTCTCGCCGTGGCGGCAGCGCTGCTCGCCGTTGGGCTCGCAACCTGCTATGGCTCGCTCGCCGGCCTGATTGGCGGGACTGTCGATCGCGTGCTCATGCGCGCGCTGGACGTCGCGCTGTCGATCCCGCGCCTGCTGTTGCTCCTTGCGGTAACCGCCCTCTGGCAGGGTCTTCCGCTCTGGGGGTTGATCGTGCTGCTGGGATGCACCGGCTGGTTCGATGTCGCCCGACTGGTGCGCGGTGAAGTGCAGGCGCTGCGTGGCCGGGACTACATTGCCGCGGCGGTGGCCACAGGGGTGCCCCGCGTTCGCGTGTTCACCCGGCATGTGCTCCCGCATCTCGTCCCCATTCTGATCGTGAGCACGACACTCAACGTGTCCAGTACGATCGCCCTTGAGGCCGGACTGAGTTTCCTCGGGCTTGGAATCCAGCCGCCAGACCCCAGCTGGGGCACCATCATGAAGGACGGAGCAGACGCGATGGGTGCGCTGTGGTGGCTGACGCTCTTTCCCGGCGTCACGATGATCATCGCCGTTTTTTCCTGCCACGCCCTTGGTGACGCCTTGCGCGATCTCTTCGCGATGGATCAGGTTCCCGCGTGACCCTTCCCCACCCTTCCGCCGACCAGGCGCGCACCAACGATCCGGCGACGCACGACCCACTGCTGGCCGTGCACGCGCTCCGCGTCACCTTTCCGGCCGACGGCGGCATCGCGCGAGCGGTCGATGGCGTCACCTTCACCATCGCCGCCGGTGAAACCGTCTGCATGGTTGGCGAGTCCGGCTGTGGCAAATCGATGACGGCCCTCGCGCTGCTCCGCCTCGTGCCTCCGCCGGGGCGCATCGAGTCTGGCAGCGCGATGACCTTTGACGGGCAGGATGTGCTCGGCTTGGGCGACGAGGCACTGCGCGCCATGCGTGGCCGTCGCATGAGCATGATCTTTCAGGAACCCATGACAGCGCTCAACCCCGTGCTCACCGTGGGGGATCAGGTGGCTGAAGTGGTGCGCGTGCATACGGGTGCCACACGACAGCAGGCATGGGATCGGGCGGTGGCGATGCTGCGCGACGTGGGGATCGCCGACCCTGCCGTGCGCGCCACGGAATATCCGCACCAACTCTCCGGTGGCATGCGGCAGCGCGTCATGATCGCCATGGCGCTGATTCTCGAGCCACGGCTTGTCATCGCCGACGAACCAACCACCGCCCTCGATGTCACCATTCAGGCGCAGATTCTCGAACTGCTGCGCGCGCAGCGTGACCGCACCGGGCTCGCCCTGCTGCTCATCACCCACGATCTCGGCGTCGTGGCGGAAATGGCGTCGCGTGTGCTGGTGATGTACGCCGGACAAATTGTGGAAGAGGCGCCGGTGAACGCCCTGTTTGCATCGGCGACGCATCCGTACACGGAGGGGCTGTTGGCCGCCGTGCCTCGGTTGGGTTCGCACGAGGGACGATTGCGCACCATTCCCGGCAGTGTCCCACCCTCGACGGCCTGGCCCACTGGGTGTCGCTTTCGCGAACGCTGTCCGCATGCCTTTGATCGCTGCGCCACCGAAGAACCGGCGCTCGTGCAGGTCAGCGCGGCGCATCGGGCCCGATGCCATCTGGTGCAGGAACCGGCGCGGCGCCATCCGGAGCCGTCACTCGACACGGCCGCTGCCGGGCACGCGACATGACCGCGCCGTTGCTGCGGGTGCAAGGTTTGACCAAACACTTCCCGGTGCGCCGCGGTGTGCTGCAGCGTGTGACCGGCGCCGTGAAAGCGGTCGACGGTGTGTCGTTCGACATCGCGCCCGGTGAAACGCTGGCCCTTGTTGGTGAATCAGGCTGCGGAAAGACCACCACTGGACGCGCGGTGCTGCGGCTGATTGAGCCGACGGCGGGTGCCATCACCTTTGATGGTGTCGACGTGCGCGCGCTGCGCGGCGAAGCACTGCGAACCCTGCGCCGGCGCATGCAGATCGTCTTTCAGGACCCGTTCGGTTCGCTCAATCCACGCATGACCGTCGGCGCGGCAATCAAAGAGGGACTGCTCGTCCACCATCTCGCGCAGGGCGCGGAGGCCGACGCGCGCGTCGCCAGACTGCTCGATGAGGTCGGGTTACGCGCCGAGTACGCCAATCGCTATCCGCATGAATTTTCCGGCGGTCAGCGCCAGCGCATCGGCATCGCGCGCGCACTCGCCGTCGAGCCGTCATTCATTGTGTGTGACGAGCCGGTGTCGGCGCTCGATGTCAGCGTGCAGGCGCAGGTGGTGAACCTGCTGCGCGATTTGCAGCGTGAACGCGGTCTGGCCTATCTCTTCATTGCGCACGATCTCGCGGTGGTGGCACACATGGCCGATCGCGTGGCCGTCATGTATCTCGGCCGCATCGTCGAACTGACCACCCGCGCGCAGCTCTTCGCCACACCGCGCATGCCGTACACGAAGGCGTTGCTGTCCGCCGTTCCCGTGCCGGATCCCACCGTGCGACGCCAGCGTATTCTGCTGCCTGGCGAACCGCCGTCCCCGGCGAATCCGCCAAGCGGCTGCGTGTTTCATCCCCGCTGTCCGCATCCCCAAAAAGATGCGGCGTGTACGCAGCTAGTGCCGCCACTCGAAGAAAAGACACCCGGCCACTTTGTGGCGTGTCTCAAAGAACCCATCTCCCACCCTTCGCATCCGACCCTGTGACCTCTCCTGCCAGCAGTGCCATGACGGCCGACACCGGGGGCAGCGTCGATCGACGTTTCTTCGGACATCCCCGCGGACTGGGTCTGCTGTTCATGACCGAAATGTGGGAGCGGTTCTCCTACTATGGCATGCGCGCCCTGCTGGTGCTCTATCTGGTCAATGAACTCAAGTGGGATACGGCCCGCGCGGCAGGCCTGTACGGCACGTACACCATGCTCGTGTACCTCACGCCGATCATCGGTGGCTATCTCGCGGACCGGTACATTGGCACACACCGCGCACTGCTCATTGGTGGCGCCATCATTGCATCCGGTCACTTCGTACTCGCCTTTCCGGGATTGAGTGCGTTCTACACCGGGCTCGGACTGGTCATCATCGGCACCGGCTTCTTCAAGGCGAATGTGTCGACCATGGTGGGACAGTTGTACGCGTCGGGCGACACGCGCCGCGACTCGGGCTTCACGCTGTTCTACATGGGGATCAACACCGGCGGATTTCTCGGCCCGCTGGCGTGCGGGTATCTCGCGCAAAGCGATCGCTTCGGCTGGCACTACGGATTCGCGGCCGCTGGCGTCGGCATGGTGCTGGGTCTGATCGGCTACGCGTTCATGAAGCAGAAGTATCTCGGCACCATCGGCGATGTGCCGACCGGTTCATCGAAAGCGATTGCCGCCAGCAGCAGCGGGACTCCTGATGTGTCCGTTCGCAATGGCATCATCGGCGCAGTGGTCGGCGGTGCGCTGTCGTATCTGCTGTCGTCGGGCAGCGTTCTCGGCGTCGGCGTCGGCGCGACCATCGGTGCGGCGCTCGCGATCAGCGTGTTGGGTACGCAGGGTGAAGAACGCAATCGCGTCTGGGCGCTGTTCAT
>JAGNMU010000442.1 GCA_017991005.1 Gemmatimonadaceae bacterium
CCACCGCGAAAGCCGCAGTGAGCGCCGTGTCGAGCGTGGCCCAGTCGAGGGCTGCGTGAACGTGCTCCGCCGAACGAATGGTCAGCCCAGCGGAAGTCACCCTACTTGTTCTTCGTCATCGTCAAACCCGTGACGATGCCATCGGTGTTGTGCGCGAAGCGGATGCCGTACAGGCCGTCCGTGGACTTGAGCTTGCCGGCCGTGACGACGTCCGCCTTGGGGTAGGACCCGACCACCTTGCCGTTGATCGCGCATTCGATCTTGTCGGCCGAGACCGTTACGGCGATCTCCTGCTCGACCGGCGCGCCCTTGGCCGCCGCCTTGTTCACCGCCGGATCAGCGCCACCGCGCGGGCCGTTCAACTGAAACGCGGCCGGGCCAAACCCGCGCACGATGAAGGTGCCGTTTCCGTAGGCCGCACAGTACAGGTAGCTCTCCGATTCCGTGCCCATGTCGTTACCGCCGATGACGATGCCGTACGGATGCGGGTGCGTGTTCACGTTCATGTACGACGGCTCTTTGAACGTCGCCTTGACCGTGTAGTTGCCGGTCGCCTTGTTGGCGGGATTCCAGTACGTGGTGGCCGGACCGGTGGTGACCACGAGGTCCTTGCCGTTCATCGCCAGCTTGGCATCTTCGAGCTTGAGGCCTGCAGCCGTTTCCTTCGCATCAACGCGGCCGGCCCAGCCCTTGGCGGAGATACCGCCGCCAGCAACGGTGCGAGACTTTTCGGTGTCTGCCTGCGCCTGAGTGAAGGTCGGGGCGAGCAGCAGGGCTGCCGCCAGCAGATAGCGGGACGTGTGAGACATGGCAGGATCTCGGTGGGGGAAAAGGAGGGGTGGGTAACGTTAGCGCGCGGATCCACCTCTGCGCTATTCTGTGGACATCTTCGCCTCGCTGGTATCCCCCGCGCCGCGTTCCGGTTCCGTCTCCCCGCCCTTCCGAGCATCATCATGACTGCCATCACCCGCGCCCTGACGACGTCGGCCATTGTCGGCTCCCTGATTGGCTCGACGCTCTCCGCGCAGACCGCGCCAGCGGCTTCGGTGACGTTGCTCAACTACCAGACCGTCGTTCCCACGGGCTGGACGTCCAAGACCCCGTCGTCGTCGATGCGCCTCGCTGAATTCACCGCGCCGGGCGCCAGCGGTGGGACCGGTGCCGACGTGGTGGTCTACTACTTCGGACCCGGACAGGGCGGCGGTCCTGAGGCCAATCTGGAACGCTGGAAGAGCCAGTTCAGCAACCCGACCGGCGCACCGGTCTACGAAAAGGTGACAACCGATTCCACGGCCGCCGCGAAACTCACCATCGCCGAATACCGGGGGACGTATGCGCGCGGCGTCGGGACGGGCTCGTCAGCGGATCAGGCCAAACCGGGTCAGACACTGATCGCCGTGGTCGCGGAAACGCCACGCGGCACGTTGTTCTTCCAGTGTTTCGGTGCGAGTGCGGAGGTGGACGCGCAACGTGCTGCGTATCTCCGGTTCGTCAAGTCACTCAAGTAGCCGCGCGCGATTCGCTACCGCTTCGCGCCGCTGTCCGATTTGACGGCGGCCGGCGGCTCGGCTTTGGCCGTCCACTCTGCAACCTGCGCCGGCCGCTTCATCTCGGTGTACAGCAGCACCAGACGTTTGGCGATCGCCACGGAATTGGGCGCCTGTGGGCCATGCTCCTTCGCCACGCCCGCGTAGGCGCGACGCAGTAACGTCTCGGCCTCGGGCAGTCGGTGCACCAGCAGATAGTGTGCGCCGAGCGTTGCCTCAGATGCCGCAACGATCCAGTTGTCCGACGAGAGCGTTCGCTTGCGAATATCGAGTGCACGCACGAAGGCGCGTTCGGCCTCGTCCACGCGCCGCAGCGAATCCAGCGCCGCGCCGAGTACCTGCAGCGACGCGGCCGCCGTGAGATCCGCCTCGGGCAGCGCTCCGCCAATCGCCGACACCACCTGCGTGGCCAACTGCACGGCGCCCGCCGGATCACCCGAGCGCAGACGCAAACGCGCGGCATTGTTGACGGCGCGCAGATAGGTCGTATGCGATTCACCGAGCGCGGTACGCATGGCCGGCAGATAGCTGCGTGTCAGTGAATCGGCCTCGGCATACTTGCCTTCGTCTTCGAGGATGCTGGCCAGCCCTCGTTGCACCTCGAGGAAATTGAGTCCCTTGGTCCCATGCACGCTGGCTTCCACCTGCAGTGCTTCACGCTGCAACGACTCGGCCGCGGCGTAGTCACCGCTGTACGTGAGCGTCACCGCCAGATTGGTGAGCGCGAACGTCAATCCGGCGCGCGAGGCGGAGTCGGTCCCGCGACGGCGCATGGCGAGCAACGCGCGTTTGATCGTGGCGGCCTCAGCGACCCGTCCCTGCTGTTCGATCATGCGCGACTGCGTATCCATGGCGAGCGCCAGCAGATTCTCATCGACGGGCCGCGCCGCACGATGGAGCGCAACCGAGGCAGTCGCGAGTGACTCGGCCTGCGCGTACTGGCCAAACGCCTCGGCGATGACCGCGCGCGTGGTGAGCGCGTTGGCCGTGCGCCAGTTTTCCAGACCGTACGCGGCGCGCATCAGCTCGTACGCGCGGTTTGCCTGGGTTGACGCCGAGTCGTACACGCCGAGCGCGTAGTAGGTATTGGCCAGCGTGAAGCGTACTTCGCCTTCGATGTCGGGGGCGAGCGCGCGTTTGTCGAGATCCCGTACGGCCTGCGAGAGCACCTGTTGCACGGTGACATCGCGTCCCACGACGTCGGGGTTTGCCGATGAGAGCATGTTCTGGAGGAACTGATTCACCTGTGACGTTTTCGCACGCTCCGCATTGGCGCGCTGCGCGGACTGCACGCTCACGATCGTGCCGACCACCAGCGACAGCGCCACCAGTACCCCTGCCCCCACCTCGATGCGGCGTCGGCGCACGAACTTGGAGAGTCGATAGCCGAGTCGGTCACGCTGCGCCGACACCGGATGACCGTCAAGAAACCGCTGCAGATCGGCGCTCACCATTTCCACCGTGCGATACCGGCGCTCCGGCTCCTTGCGCAGGGCCTGCAGCACGATCGCATCGAGATCGCCGCGCAGTTCGCGCCGCACGCGATCGGGCGACGCACCGGCAAAACTGCGCGCATCGTCATCGCGCACGAGCGCCGATGGCGCGGGCGCCGGCTGCTGGCACACGACGTGCTGTTTGTCGCGCAACAACAGGTTGCCCAGACTGAACGGGCGATGTCCGGACAGGAGTTCGCTGGCGACGACCCCGATCGCGTAGATGTCGGCCGCCGGCTGCGCGGGCAGCCCCATGAATTGCTCAGGGCTGGCGTAGTCCGGCGTGAACGCCAGCATGCTGCCTTCGGTGGCAGGGAGTTGGTCGAGTCCACCTCCCTCGCGCGTCAGTCGAGCGATGCCGAAGTCCAGGAGCTTGACCGTGCCGTCGGACGTGACGAGGATGTTGCCCGGCTTGAGATCGCGATGCACCACCAGCGCTTCATGCGAATACTGCACGGCCGCGCACAATTGCCGAAGCAGTCGCACGCGTGCGCGGACATCGAGTGACTTGCGCTCGCAGTAGGTCGTGATCGGTTCGCCATCGACGTATTCCATCACAAAGTACGGCTGACCGTCCTCGGTGATGCCGCCGTCCAGCAGCGACGCGATGTTGCGATGCCTCAGATTCGCAAGGATCTGTCGCTCGTACCGAAAGCGGCGCACAGCGAGATCGGCGTCGCCGCCGCGGCGCAGCAGCTTGATGGCGACGCGCATGGTGAACTGCTCATCGACTCGACTGCCCTCGTACACGGCGCCCATGCCGCCAAACCCGACCAGCCGCGTGACCGAATACGCACCAATCGTGCGACCGATGACGGTTGAGGTTTCGAACTCCTGCACCGCCTCACGCATCATGGTCATGGGCGGCGCCAGCTTCTCCGTCAGCCGCTCCGCGGCATGTCCGAGCAAGCTGCGCACTTCA
>JAGNMU010000443.1 GCA_017991005.1 Gemmatimonadaceae bacterium
GGCATTCTTGGCGTTCGGACTCCAGACACCGAGCACCTCACAGTCACGCACCTGCCGCATGCCAAGCATGTGAAAGCGCGCATTGAATCCGGAGCCAACGAAACCGATGCCGAGGGAGGACATGAAGAAGAGGGGATGAGGGAAAGAAGGACGAGCGGGCAGACAGCGGAGGGGATCGGATTCCCTCGGCCGTGTCACTCGTACCGATCGAGATCCTTCGCGATGCGCACGGGGCCACGGTAGCCGCCCTGACGCACACCGGCGAGCAATTCCGGATCGGTACCGCCCATCCTGACAATATGCGACAGGACCAGCAGCTTGACACCTGCCTTGGCGGCAAGCGCACCCACTTCCACATCGCTGGTATGAACGCTGTGCATGTAGGCGGGCCACTCGTCGCCGCCCGGACGGTTTTCGGGCTTGAGACGAACAGATGGGTACGTCTCATGCACCAGCACATCAGCGCCGGCCGCGGCAGCCGCCAGTGCATCGCTGGGTGCCGTGTCACCGGACAACACCAGCGTACGTGACGGGGTGCGAATGACGTAGGCGAAGGCGACCTTCCATTCGCCGTGTGGGACACGCACCGCGGTAATGCGTACGCCGGCGCTGTCGTACACCACGCCGCCTTCGCTCTCGCGCACCGTGGCGCGGTGCCCGTCCCGCTGACCGCGCTCCAGGCCATCGGTGCGCACGCGGATATCCTCCTGCCACGCGGCCAGCAGATGATCCACCATCGTGCGTGTTCCCGGCGGACCAACCAACACCAGCGGCGCACGACGTCCCATCACCCATGTGGTGAGCAGCAAGTCGGGCAGACCGAGGGTGTGGTCGCTGTGCAGGTGGGTCAGAAACGCCGCCGTGACCCCATCGATCGGCAACCCGGCTGCCGCCACACGCCGCATAACCCCCGCGCCGGCATCGAACAGAAAGGTCCGATCCCCGACCACCACGGCGTAGGCCGCCCCCTGCCGTTCAGGATCCGGCACGGGCGTCCCCGAGCCCAGCACCACGAGGCATCCGGCCGCACGTTCCGCCGCTGTGCACACGTGCGTGGTAGTGAAACGACGCGGCGCCGTCTGTGCGTGCGCCGGTGTGGCCATGGCCACAACGCCCAGTATTGCGGCGACACGGATCACGCGGTGTATCACGCGGTGTATCACGCAGTGTTTCGCGCGCCGTTTCACCACACCGTCAGCCGCACGGCTCATTGCGCGTTCGCCGCCGCCTGCCGTTCCCGGTCCACCAACAATCGCCGCAGGATCTTTCCCGATGGCGATTTCGGGATGCTTTCCACGAACTCCACCACGCGGACTTTCTTGTACGGAGAGACACGCTCCGCCACAAACGCCATCACCCGCTCGGCGGTAATAGGCGCGCGCTGCACGATGAACGCTTTGGGCACTTCACCGGCGTCGTCATCAGGCACCGGAATCACGGCCGCATCGGCGATGGCCGGATTTGCCAGCAGCACGGCCTCGAGTTCGGCCGGTGCCACCTGCAGTCCCTTGTACTTGATCAGCTCCTTCACGCGATCGACAATGGCGAACCAGCCGTGCTCGTCCACCACGGCGACATCACCGGTGCGAAACCAACCGTCGGGACTCAGACACGCCGCCGTCGCTTCGGGTTTGTTGAAGTAGCCTTTCATCACCTGCGGTCCGTGCAGCCAAAGTTCGCCGCGCTCACCGACCGCCACATCCTGCTCGGTGAGCGGATCGACAATCCGGCACGTGGTGTTGGGTACCAGTGGTCCGACCGACGCATACCGAACGACATCGTCGGCCAACGGATGGAAGTGTGTGACGGGACTGGTCTCGGTCAGACCGTAGCCCTGTCGCACGCGTGCGCCCAATCTGGCCGTCACGGCCTCGCACAATTCCGCGCCCAACGGTGCCGCACCACTGAACAACGTCTGCAGCGCGCTCAGATCGTAGTTGGCCACCACGGGATGTTTCGCGAGCGCGAGCAGAATTGGCGGAACCACGTTCGCATATGTAATGCGATAGTCCTGCAGGACGCGGAGAAACGATTCGAGCTCGAAGCGCGGAAGTGACACAATGGTCGCCCCTTCCACGAGCGCGGCGCCCATGATGACGACCATGCCATAAATGTGAAAGAACGGCAACACCCCGACGATGGAATCGTCCGGCGTCAGCATCGTCGCGGGCCCGCGCATCTGGCACAGATTGGCCACCAGATTGCGATGCGTCAGCATGACGCCTTTCGGTATGCCGGAGGTGCCGCTCGAATAGGGCAGCACGCACACATCGGTCGCCGGATCAATCTCCACCACCGGCGGCGTATCGCCGTGTGTGAACAGCGCGGCGTACGGCACGGCGCCTTCGTGTTCGCCAAACACCACGATCTCACGTACGGTACTCGCCAGACGCGATGCCGCCTCGCACTTGTCGTACAACTCGGGGATCGTCACGAGCATGATCGCTTCCGAATCGGCGAACTGCGCGCCGATCTCCTCGGCGGTGGCGATCGGATTGACGGTGGAGCAGATCGCGCCGATCGAGACGATCGCGTAGAACATCACCGCAAAGTCCGGGGTGTTCGGACTCACCAACCCCACCACGTCGCCTTTGACAACGCCGCGCGCGGCGAGTCCGGCGGCCACCTGCCGCACCGCCAACGCGAGTCCGGCGTAAGTGTATTGCCGTCCGGTCGCGCCGCAGATGATGGCGGGCTTGTCTCCCAACTCGGCGGCCCGCTGCAGCACAAACCGGACCAGCGGCGTGTTGGGAATGTCGATATCGGGATACGGGCTGCGAAATACCATCGATCGGCTCGGCGGCGGGAGGGACCGCGAAAGTACGAGGCCAGATTGCAGGGCGCCAGAGTCGCTCCGCGAGCGCGCGCTACGGTCGACGGAAGCGCACCGACAGCAACCGTGGCGATGCCGCTGGCGGCGCCCCGGCCTCCAGCCACTCACCCAGATGCGTCAGTGTCAGACCTGCCGCAATCCCGTCGTTGATGTAGTCACTCGCCCCGTGCACGAACGCCGGGATCTGCACCACGGTGCCTGTATCGGCTTCGCTGAAGTGGGCCTGACCGCCACGCCATTGACGAAACGGATGCAGCTCGCAGCAGAAGAGCGTGCCGCCGGGGCAGAGCACACGGGCGGCCTCGACAAACACCGGAGCAAGCGACGCCACGTGCTCCAGCACCAGATTGCCAACGACGACATCAAATGCCGCGTCAGGCAGTGGCCACGGCTCCGTAATGTCGTGCCGCAGAAAGTCCACGTGCGCCGCGGCCACGCGCGTTCGTGCGCGCGACAACATTCCCTCAGAAAAATCCATCGCCACCACGGATCGCGCGTGGTCGGCCAGCCAGCTCGTGTTCTTTCCGGTGCCACAGCCGAGTTCCAGCACCGCCGCCCCCATCACGGGCAGGTCGGCGGTGCGTACGATATGCGCGTCGAGATCACGCGTGGCATTCTGATCGGTGTCGTACGATCGGGACCATCGATCGTACGACGCGGCAATGGCATCGCTCATGTGGCGGTGTGCGGCGAAACTAGAGTTTCTTGAGCGCCGCCGCACTCGCCTTGATCGACGCCAGATCGTCGGTCGGGTTGTCGTGTTCGATGTACCAGTGCTTGAGACCTGCCTTGCGTCCGGCGGCGAGAATGGTCTTGAAGTCGATCGTGCCGGTCCCGACGTCCATCATCTTGAGCTCGGGCGCCGGCCCGGCGTCTTTCACATGACAGCAGACGAACCGCTTCGGATGCGCGGCGATCATCGCCAGCGGATCCTGACCCGCCTTCACGGCCCAATAGAGATCGAGCTCGAAATCAACGAGCGATGGGTCGGCGTGTTTGAGCAGCACATCGTATCCCGTACCGCCCTCCGGCAACGCCGCGAATTCGAAGTCGTGATTGTGATAGCCCATCCGCAGCCCCGCCTTCTTTGCCAACTCGCCACCGCTATTGAGT
>JAGNMU010000444.1 GCA_017991005.1 Gemmatimonadaceae bacterium
GTCCGGTGGTCACCGAGACCCCGGAAAGATCGATACGATCAAAGCCCTGAAAATCTGTACCCAGTGGCGCCCGCGCGCGATCATACCGCGCCTCCGTCACCAGCCCCATCCGCGCGGACAGCGAGATAACCGCGCCCCCAGTCACGTAGCTCGTCCCACTCCAGCCCGACGAGGACAGCGTGGTATTGAACACATCGAGCGTCTGATAGTCGACGAAGTCCCCGGACTGTCGGAAACGATAGTGCATCAGACCGCCCCCGGCGGCGACGTACGGCGCGATCCGGTTGGGCACCCACGCATATCGCCCCAGCGACGCTCCTGGCGACATCAGGTAGTACTTGAGGCCGAGCGTAACGGGGCTCCGACGGAACGACGTGGTCTGCTCGATCGGCAGATCGTTGTTGTCGATGAAGTTCCGATCTTCGGAGAGCTTGTTGGCCTGCGCGACCGTCGCGCCGAATTGCACGGCCAGCCGCGAGGAGACAGCGATGTCGAGGTCCGCACCCATCGAGAACGACGT
The DNA here is from genome assembly GCA_017991005.1 of Gemmatimonadaceae bacterium. Lineage (GTDB taxonomy): Bacteria > Gemmatimonadota > Gemmatimonadetes > Gemmatimonadales > Gemmatimonadaceae > Gemmatimonas. The sequence goes on from JAGNMU010000444.1 coordinate 521, forward strand.
GAAGTCACCCTTGTTGACCATCAGGTTGTCGCGGGTGAATTCGAACAACTTCCCCGTCTCCGACGGACGCGCCACACCCAACCGCAGCGACATCGACGCCTGAGGTCGGTGAAAGAGGTAACCGTCTCCGGCTCCAGCCTGCGCAAACGCTGTAGCAGGCGCAAGCATTGCGCTGACCGCCAGCGCCGCACCGGACCACGACAACCACGAGCTTCGAAGGCGAGCATTCATCGGTCGTTCCCCGTCGATCCGGCGTGTGAGTACAATAGGTTCTGCATCGGTACAACTGTACCAAAGATGCACGTCCTTATTATTTCCGCAAGAGCGAGTTTCGTTCCCCCGCCCCTACGCGGGGGGGAGGGCGGTGCTGGACCATTGGATGGCGTTGATCCGCCAGCCCCGGGCCGTCTTGGAGAGGATGACCAATTCGGCCGAGACCTCCTTGGCGCCTTTGAGATCGACCGATCCGTCCACCCGGCTCGGCGTGACCGCCCAAGCAAACGCGCCGCGGACTGTGACCTGCGTCAGACTGGTGGTTTCCGGTCGCCGTCGCGCCCGCTCGATATCGGCCCGCAATCCACCGCTCCGATACTCCCGGACTGAGCGAATGATCCCGCCCCGAATGATGTACGCATCGGGCTGCAACATGCTGATCACCAGCGTGCTGTCGCCACGCACAAGAGCCGCGCGCAGGTTGCTCACGATCGCCACGACGGCAAGCGAATCCGCCCGCTGCGGTTGAGCGCGGGCCACGTCGGGTGCGCGTGCCGCGGCCAGCGCACTCGAGGCGCACGCCGCCGCGGCCAGGAGCACCATCACAGATTTGCGCCGTGACACTTCTTGAACTTCTTCCCCGACCCGCACGGACAGGCGTTGTTGCGCGGCGTGTTCTCCCAACCGGCGGGCAGTGCGCCGCCGCCGGCGTCGAGTGAGCGGATCGATCCGGCCCCGACCACCGAAGGGGTTCCCACTGCCACACTCCGCGGCGCGGTCACCTCGGCGATGTCTTCCTCGGCGGCGTCCTCCGGAGCGTCGTTGAATTCGTCCGGTGGAACGTCTTCGAGGATGCCCATGGCGTTGAAACGCTTGGACGGCCGGCCATCCGGCAGACGTCCGTCGACGGGCGGCGGCGGAAGAAACGTCTCCTGCGGCGCCTGCTCAAACACCAGCTGCGCCTTGAGGAAACGTTCCGTGAACGTGTTGGCGAGATCGTGCATCAGATCCACGAACATGCCGTACGCATCCTGCTTGTACTCCACCAGCGGGTCTTTCTGACCCCACGAGCGGTAGTGGATGGACGCGCGCAGCTGATCGAGATCGTACAGGTGATCCTTCCACTTCTCGTCGAGCACGTTGAGCATCACCAACGCGAGCAGACGATCGGCGAATCCTTGCCCCTGCTCGTCGGTCACCGCGTTGAGACTCTCCAACTTGCCCGCAAAGGCGACACGCGCGGCCGCCACGGCGGCTTCCTGCGCCGCTTCGAGCGCGACCGGCTTTTCGTCGCCCGTAAACTCTGGCACCTGCAGCATGTAGTGCATGAGCAGGTCCTGCTGCACGTAGTCGAAGTCCCACTCTTCCGGACGATCGAAGGTCGACAGCGCCTGCTCCACGCGGCGTTGCACACCGCGGTCGATCATCTTGAGCGCTTCGGCCTTCAGTTCCTCCCCGCCATCCAACGCGAACGCGCGCAGCGAGTAGATCACTTCGCGCTGCTGATTCATCACGTCGTCATACTCGAGCAGACGCTTGCGCGACTGGAAGTTCTGAAGCTCCACGCGCTTCTGCGCCTGTTCGATGGAGCGCGTGATGAGCGGGTGCGTGAGCACTTCGCCGTCCTGCGCGCCCATGCGATCCATCAGCTTGGCAATGCGATCTGATCCGAACAATCGCATCAGGTCATCTTCCAGCGACAGGAAGAACTGCGAGGCGCCAGGATCGCCCTGACGGCCCGCGCGTCCACGCAACTGACGGTCGATGCGGCGCGACTCATGCCGCTCGGACCCGACGATGTGCAGCCCGCCAATCTCGTCGATGTCGATTTCCTTGCCGTCGGGGTCCATCACCTTCGAAGGGCGCGAGTCGGTGACGGCCGGTCCGAGTTTGATGTCGGTACCACGTCCGGCCATGTTCGTCGCAATGGTGATGGCGCCGGCCTGGCCCGCGTTGGCCACGATTTCGGCTTCACGCTGGTGATACTTGGCGTTCAGCACATTGTGTTTGAGGCCGGCGCGCGTGAACATGCGCGCGAGCGTCTCCGACGCTTCCACACTCGCGGTGCCGACCAGCACGGGATAGCCCAGTTCGTGCAGACGCTTCGTCTCTTCGACGATGGCGTTGTATTTCTCACGACGGGTCTTGTAGACGAGATCCTGACGGTCGTCGCGCGCGATCGGTCGATTGGTCGGGATGACCGAGACGGCGAGCCCGTAGATCTCATGGAATTCACTCTCTTCCGTTTCGGCCGTACCGGTCATGCCGGCCAGCTTCTCGTACATCCGGAAGTAGTTCTGAATGGTGATGGTCGCGAGCGTCTGCGTCTCACCCTTTACCTGTACGCCTTCCTTCGCTTCGACCGCCTGGTGCAGTCCTTCACTCCAGCGGCGGCCCGGCATCGTGCGGCCGGTGAATTCATCCACGATGAGCACCTGCCCTTCCTGCACCACGTAGTTCACGTCCTTTTCGTACAGGGCGTGCGCGCGCAGCAGCTGATGAATGATGTTCAGCCGCTCGCTCTTCGTGGCATACTCACGCTCGACCACCGCGCGCTGCTCCAACCGTTGCGGCGCGGTAAGCTCGTGGTTCTTGTCGATCTGGCCGATGACGGTGGCGATGTCCGGCAGTACGAACGCATCGCGATCGTCGGGCGAGAGCCAATCGAGCCCTTGCTCGGTGAGGTGGACCGTATGGCCCTTTTCATCGAGGACAAACAGCAGGTCGTCTTCGAGATCGCGGAACTGCTGCTTGCTGGCCGGCAGCTTGCGATCGGCGATGCGATCGAGCTCCATGCGCTGCACGAGCATCTTCACGCCCTGTTCCTGCAACGCCTTCATGAGGCGTTTGTTCTTGGGCCAGCCGAGTTGCGCCTTGTACAGCTCGAGTGACGCCGTCGCCTGGTCTCCGGCCTCGAGCGCCCGTTCGCCATTGGCAACCAGCGCATTCACGAGGTCGGACTGGCGTCGCACCAGGCGTACCACCGACGTGTTGAAATCGGCGTACTGCGTGTCACCGTCGTTACCCACCGGCCCCGAGATGATCGGCAGCGTGCGGGCTTCATCGACGAGAATCGAATCCACTTCGTCGATCATCGCGAAGATGTGCTAACCCTGCACGCGCTGGTCGAGCGTCGTGACCATGTTGTCGCGCAGGTAGTCGAAACCGAACTCGTTGTTGGTGCCGTACGTGATATCGCAGCCG
>JAGNMU010000445.1 GCA_017991005.1 Gemmatimonadaceae bacterium
CGCCGGTGCTTGGGACCATTGCCAAGACCGTGGCCGAGGCGCTGGTCGGCATCGTGTGCGGCGGCGTGCTGGTCATCCTGTTCACGCTTGGCAAAAAGGTGATGGGACGCGCACGACAGTAGACGGTGCGCGGTGTGGGGTGCGCGGTGTTACACTGACTGCATGACGCTTCGACTTCAGCCAATCGCCGCGCAGCGGGAACGCAATCGCCTCATCAGGGCGCACGCCGAGCGCGTGGCGAGTGCCGCGATCGTTGAACGGGCGGAGTCGCCGATTCCCGTCGCGGTGGTCCCGGCCAATACCCGCGAGACCGAGCCACTGCCGCCGCTCACGCGTCAACGGTTTTTGGATCGCCTCCGCGAAATTATTCAGACGGCATTCGCGGCAACACCGCCGTCGGCCGGCGCGGCCATGGGAGCCGTCAACGCCCAGCACGACGCGGCGCTCGCGCGGCAATCCGCTGGACCGCCCACGCCGCCACTCGACCTCGATGCGATACTCGGGCGCAGCTGCGCCACGTGCCGCGGCGAATGCTGCACCGCCGGTAGTGATCATGCGTTCCTGCGCCACGACAGCATCATGCGCATTCGCGCCGAACAACCTGATGTCGAGGCCGCGTCGCTGCTGGCGCAGTATGTGCACCATCTTCCGGTTCGCCACTATCGCGGATCGTGTGTCTATCACACGACCACCGGGTGTACGCTCCCCCGTGAGATTCGCTCGAGTCTGTGCAACCGATATGTGTGTGGCGGCCTCACACAACTCACCAATGCACTGGCGGAGACGGCCAGCCGCCGGGTGTTTGTCGGCGCGGCCGACTCCGTGCACTTGCGACGGATGGCGCTGGTGGACGAAACCAGCGCACGGCCCATCCCGCTGACCCTCGCGGCGGATCTCGCCCCCGACGCCGCGTAGTCGCCGGATCGACGCCGGGTTGACGCCGGGTTGATGCCGGGTTGATGCCGCTGGGGACCACGACCAGGCGTCCGCCAACCTATGGTGACAGCAGAGCGTACTGACGGTAAGCTTCGCGCGTCGGCTACTGGCCTGCCGCCAATTCGACGCCTCCATCTTTCGCCCGCCCTGCCGCATGACCAGCACGATGCCCCGTGCCGACGATCTTGACGCCACGTCGCGCCGAGTTCTGCCCTTTCTGCTGGTGCTGTTCGTTGGCAGCGGCATCTGTGCCCTGATCTACGAAGTGGTCTGGTTCCAGCTCCTGGAGCTGGTGATTGGCTCGTCGGCCATCTCGCTCGGCGTGCTGCTCGCCACCTTCATGGGGGGCATGTGCATTGGCAGTCTGGCACTGCCTCGATTTGCCGCCAAATCCAGCCATCCGCTGCGGCTGTACGCCATGCTGGAGCTGGCGATCGGCGTGATTGGTGTGCTCGAACTGTTCGCGATCCCAACCATCGGGCGATTGTATTCCCCGGCGGTCGGTCACGGCGCAGCCGCACTGATGCTGCGTGCGGTGGTCGCCGCGTTGTGCCTGCTGCCACCCACGGTGCTGATGGGCGCCACCCTGCCCGCGATTGCGCGTTGGGTGGAGTCGACGCCACGTGGCATCTCGTGGCTCGGATTCTTCTACGGCGGGAACATCGCCGGCGCGGTGATCGGCAGCATTCTCGCCGGCTTTTATCTCCTGCGGGTGCATGACCAATCGTACGCGACCTATGTCGCGGCCGCGCTCAACGTGGCCGTCGCCGCCATCGCATGGGGGATCGCATCCGGTACGCCAGCGCGTGTGACCGATGCGCCGGGACGCGCCGCCGCTGCAAGTGAGAGTGCGAACGCGGGTGAGAATGCGACTTCGCAGGTCGGGACAGCGCCCGGAGCACGCGCCGTGTACGTGGCCATTGGACTTTCCGGAGCGTGCGCGCTGGCGGCCGAAGTCGTGTGGACGCGTCTGTTGTCGCTGACGTTCGGCGCGTCCACGTACATGTTCTCGATGATCTTGGCCGTCTTCCTCACGGGCCTTGGCATCGGCAGCGCCGCGGGCGCATGGCTGGCGCGACTGGTCGAGAGTCCACGACGCGCGCTGGCGTGGTGTCAGGCGCTGCTCACCGTCGCCATCGCGTGGGCCGCTGCGGTCATTTTTGTGGCGCTGCCGAACTGGCCCATCAATCCGTCGTTGGCGCCCAGTGCGTGGTACGCCCTGCAGATGGATCTGGTGCGTGGCGCACTCGCCATGCTCCCCGCGGCCGTCTTGTGGGGCGCAAGCTTTCCATTTGCGCTCGCCGCGATTGCGCGTCGTGGTGACGATACGTCACGCCTGGTGGGACGCGTGTACGCAGCGAATACGGTCGGCTCGATCGTCGGCGCGACGGTATGCAGCCTGCTGCTGATTCCCGCCGTCGGCACACGCGATACACAGCGGGTGATCATCGCGGTTGCAGCACTCGCGTCGATCATCCTGCTGGTGGGGTCGGCCGCTCGCGCACGCGTCGCCCTGTTGGTCACGCCGATCCTTGCGGCGCTCCTGATCGCGACGATGCCCGAGCTCCCGGGCGCGCTCGTTGCCCACGGCCGTTATGCGGTGACCTGGCTCGACAAAACCGACGTGTTGTATGTGGGCGAAGGGATGAACAGTTCGGTCGCGGTGACGACGCTCCGCTCGAATGGGGCCACCCAGTTTCACGTGAGCGGCAAGGTGGAAGCATCGAGTCTGCAGCAGGACATGCGCCTGCAGAAGATGCTCGCCCACTTGCCGGCGCTCGTGCACCCGAATCCGCAGTCCGTGCTGGTGGTCGGGTTTGGCGCCGGTGTGACCGCGGGATCGTTTCTGCCCTACCCGTCGGTGACACGCCTCGTCATCTGCGAAATCGAGCCGCTCATTCCGCAGGTGGTTTCCACCTGGTTCGTGAAGGAAAACAACAATGTGGCCAAGGACGCGCGCACGCAGATCTATTTCGATGACGCGCGCAGCTTTGTGCTCACGACCGACGAAAAGTTCGATATCATCACCTCCGACCCGATCAATCCGTGGGTGAAGGGCGCGGCCTCGCTGTATACCCGCGAGTACTTTCAGTCGGTCAAGGCGCACCTCAAGCCGGGCGGCGTCGTCACCCAGTGGGTTCCGCTCTACGAAAGCACACTCGACGCCGTTCGCAGTGAACTGGCGACGTTCTTTGAGGTGTTTCCCAACGGCACAGTCTGGGCCAACAACATCAATGGTGATGGATATGATGTCGTGCTGCTGGCCCAGGAGGGTCCGTCACGCATCGATATTCCGGGCATCGAGGCACGCTTTCAGCAGGAAGGGTATCGCAAAGTGGGAGGTTCACTGATCGAATCGGGGTTCCAGTCACCCATCGACCTCTTTTCCACTTACGCGGGAAGCGGCGCCGAACTGGCCGAGTGGCTGCGCGGCGCGGAGATCAATACGGACCGAAACCTGCGATTGCAGTACCTCGCCGGAATCGGTCTCAACAACTACGGTGCTGCCAGCATCTTCGGCGAAATCGCCAAACACAAACGGTTCCCCGACCAACTCTTTGTGGCCGCGGATGGCTGGAAGGCCAGCCTTCGGCAAGCGATGGGCGTACCTTGAGAGGATGAAACGCCGCACCTTTCTGCTGGCCGGCGTCGGAGCGGGCGGAGCGCTGTTTCTGGGATGGGCGCTCCTCCCGCCGCGCCAGCGACTTGTCGGGAACCGCGCGCCGGAGACGGCGTCCGGCGCGATCGCGTTGAATGGATGGCTGACGATTGATACACACGACGTGGTGACCGTCGTGGTGCCGAAAGCGGAAATGGGCCAGGGCGTGCACACCGCGCTCGCAATGCTGCTCGCCGAAGAGCTGGGCTGTGATTGGGCGCGCGTTCGCGTGCAACCCAGTCCAATCGATCAGATCTACGCCAATATCTCGGCGGTGGTCGAAGGGCTGCCCTTCGCACCCGATGCCGACAACGCGGCGATTCGTGGCATCAAGTGGATC
>JAGNMU010000446.1 GCA_017991005.1 Gemmatimonadaceae bacterium
CTACCAGTTCCTCACCTTCGAGGTCGTTGACCGCATCGCCACGATTACGGTCAACCGGCCGGACAAGCTGAACGCCCTGAACGATGCGACCATTCAGGAGTTGGGGCGAGCGATCGACGAAGCGCGGTCGCGCGACGATGTCGGCGGTGTGTTGCTGACCGGCGCGGGTCGGGCGTTTGTCGCAGGCGCGGATATCTCCGAGCTCGAAAGTCAGTCTCCGCTGGACGCCACCATGCGCTCGCGTCGCGGACAGGACATTTTCCGCCGCTACGAAACGTCGCCCAAGCCGGTGGTGGCGGCGCTCAACGGGTTCACGCTGGGCGGCGGATGTGAGCTGGCGATGGCGTGCCACATTCGCATCGCGAGCGAAGCCGCCAAACTCGGACAGCCCGAGGTCAAACTTGGCATTCTTCCCGGCTATGGCGGGACGCAGCGGTTGCCGCGTCTGGTGGGACGCGGCGCCGCGCTGCGACTGCTGCTCACGGGCGAGATGATCGGGGCGGCCGAGGCCTACCGGCTTGGGCTTGTCGATCAGGTGGTGGCTCCCGAGACGTTGCTTGACACCGCCACGGCGTTGCTGCGCGCGATGATTGCCAATGCTCCACTGGCGTTGGCCGGATGCATCGAAGCCGTCGACCGGGGCGCGCCATTGTCGCTCGATGAGGCGTGCACAATCGAGGCGGATCAGTTCGGTCTGCTCTCCAGCACCAGTGATATGCGTGAAGGGATGCGGGCCTTCCTGGAAAAGCGCGCGCCGGCATTCATCGGTCGCTGATCATCGCCTCGTTTGTGCCACCTCTCCGGTTCGCGCTGTGCTGACGCGCCTCGTCGCGCGCGACTTCCGCAACTTCGTCGAACTCGATGTGGACGTGCCCGCGCACGGCCTGGTCATCGTCGGCGAAAACGGACAGGGAAAAACCAACCTGCTCGAAGCGGTGTCGTACCTGTCGCTGCTGCGTTCGACTCGCGGCGCACGAGACGCCGACATGATTCGATTCGGCATGCCGGCGCTGCATGTGCGTGCGGAGCTGGCAGCACCGGCATCGGTCGGGACGGTCAGTGTCGGATATGAGCGCACAACGCGTCGCAAGAAGGCCACGCTCGACGGCGTCGAGCAGCCGAGACTGACCTCCGCACTCGGCGCGCTGCCATCGGTGGGATTTTCTCCCGCGGATGTGTCGCTGGTGGCCGGCAGTCCTGGCGAGCGCCGCCGGTACCTCGATGTCGCGCTGGCACTCTCGTCGCGACCCTATCTCGCCGCGCTGCAGCAGTATCGTGCCGCGCTGTTGCGCCGCAATACCGTCCTGCGGCAGGCGCAGCGCGACGGCGGCCGGTCGTCGACACTGACGGAGCAGGTGCACGTGTGGGAGCCTGCATTGGCAGAGCACGGGGCGCTGGTGACAGCGTGGCGTGCACATTTTGTCGAGGGACACGCTGAACGATTCTCGCAGCTGGCGGCGGCGATCGGTGAGCGGTTGCCGGTCACGATGCGATATGCGGTGTCTGCCTTGCCCGCGGCCGAGCGCGAGCAGGATGGCGGCGATCTCAGCGCCCGCGCGGCACACTATCGCGACCTCTTCACGCGCGCGTTGGCGCAGCAACGTGCGCAGGAGATGCGTCGCGGGATGACGTTGGTGGGTCCGCATCGCGACGAGCTCGTGTTGCTGCTGGGTGGCAGGGAGCTCCGCACCTTTGGTTCGGCGGGACAACAGCGCAGCGCGGCCATCGCGTTACGCCTGCTCGAATTGGCGACGTTGCGCGATGCGGTCGGCGGCACGCCACTGTTGTTGCTGGACGACCCGTTTGCCGAGCTCGATCTGGGCCGAGCCGCGCGGGTGTTGGCCCTGCTGGAGGACGCTGGTGTGGATCAGGTGCTGCTCGCGGTTCCGCGTACGGAGGATATTCCGGACGCCTTCACCCGATTGTCACGACGGACCATTCGAGACGGCGTCCTGACGTGACCGACGCGACCTCGGGGAATCAGCGATGAGCGACGAACGCAAGCGCGCTCCCTCCGCGCTCGGCGATGTGCTGGCGTCCGTGCTGCAGGCCACCGGGCTGACCGATCGCGTGGCGCAAGCCGGCGTATTTCCGGAGTGGCCGCGGTTGGTTGGCGGACAGATTGCATCGGTGACGGAACCGTGCGCATTGCAGCAGGATGGCACGTTGGTGGTGATGGTGACGACGCATGCGTGGATGCAGGAATTGTCGATGCTCGAGCCCGAGCTGCTGTCGCGCATCAATCACGACGCGAGCCGATTGCCGGTGACGAAGCTGCGCTGGCTCCTGCGGCGCTGAGCGCTGCGCCAACGGCTCCCCAGCGCGCTCAGGCTGTTCTCCCGCCGAAGCGACCGGATGGGCGTTCGCAAGGCCCGCGCAAGTCGTTGCCAATGAACGACTTGCAAATAGCCGCGTGAGTTGCTTGCGCCCTCGCTTTTGGGTATATTTCGGGGTTGTGATTGCGACGCAGTTTCGGGGGTTTCCCATCTGCGTGCCCCTCCCGCGTTTTGCCCGATTTCTCGCCCATGGCCAATCAGGACGCCAACAACAAACCGCAGGCCGATACCGAATACGGCGCTGACAGCATCACCGCACTCAAAGGACTCGAGGCGGTGCGCATGCGCCCCGGCATGTACATCGGATCCACCTCGGCCCGCGGTCTGCACCATCTTGTGTACGAGGTCGTCGACAACTCCATCGACGAAGCATTGGCTGGCTGGGCCAAGCGCATTGCCGTGACGATCCATCTCGACGATTCCATCACCGTCGAAGATGATGGTCGTGGCATTCCGGTTGGCATGAACAAGGCCGAAGGGATGCCCGGCGTCGAGATGGCCATGACGATGCTGCACGCCGGCGGCAAGTTCGACAAAAACACGTACAAAGTGTCCGGTGGTCTGCACGGCGTGGGTGTGTCGGTCGTGAACGCTCTCTCGCTCGAACTGAAAGTGTGGGTCAAGCGCGACGGACAGACGCACTACATGGATTTCCGCCGCGGCATCACCAGCACCAAGCTCAAGGTGGTCGGCACAGTGGGCCCGAAGGAAACGGGCACCAAAGTGTGGTTCAAGCCCGACGCGGAAATCTTCCAGGAAACGACGCGGTACGACTGGAATACGCTGGCCAGCCGGCTACGCGAGCTTGCGTTTCTCAACAAGGGCATCGAGATCACGCTCAAGGATGAGCGCGTCGGCGAGCAGCGGGAGGAAGTCTTCCTCGCCCGCGGCGGCCTGCGGGAGTTCGTGACGTATCTCAACAGCCACAAGAAGGGCCTGCACCCGGACGTGGTGTATCTCGATACCGAAAAGGACGACATCGGGATCGAGATGGCGCTGCAGTACAACGACAGCTACGCCGACACCGTGTTCTCGTTCGTGAACAACATCAACACGCACGAAGGTGGCACGCACCTCACCGGTTTCAAGAGTGCGCTGACATCGGTCATCAACAAGTACATCGGTGAGTCGAGCAACCTGTCCAAGAAGGACAAGGAAGTTCGTTTGTCGGGTGACGACGTGCGGGAAGGGCTGACGGCCGTCTTGTCGGTGAAGGTCCGGGAACCGCAGTTCGAAGGGCAGACCAAGACCAAGCTGGGTAACTCCGAGGCGGAAGGCGCCGTGCGGAGCGTGGTCAACGAACTGCTGCAGCAGTATCTGGTCGAGCACCCGAAGACCGCCAATATCATCATCGAAAAGGCGATGTCGGCGGCGCGGGCGCGTGAAGCGGCGCGCAAAGCGCGCGACCTGACGCGCAAGAAGTCCGCGCTCGACGTGGCGAACTTGCCCGGCAAGCTGGCCGATTGTTCGCTGTCCGACCCGGCGCTCTGCGAGATCTACCTCGTCGAGGGCGACTCGGCCGGCGGCTCGGCCAAGCAGGGGCGCAAGCGCGACTTCCAGGCCATCCTGCCGCTGCGCGGCAAGATCATCAAC
>JAGNMU010000447.1 GCA_017991005.1 Gemmatimonadaceae bacterium
GTACAACTGCTCGGGGTCGAGATCCACATTGATCAACCGCGACCGCCCGCCGTACGGTGAAGGCACACTGGCGCCGCGGACCGTTGCCAGCCGCGTCCGAATGCCGTTGGTGCCAAGGTCCGACAGTTCCTGCTCCGACAGCGAATCTCCGCCCAGCGCCAACTGGAGCACCGGCACGTTGGCCGCGTTGTACCGGATGATGAACGGCGGCGACGCACCCGGCGGCATGATGCGCAGGATGCTCTGCGACACCGCCGCCAACTGCGCGACCGCCGACTCGATCTCGGCGCCGCGCTGAAAGAACACCTTGATCACCGACACGCCGTTCATCGACTGCGATTCGATGTGCTCGACGTCGTTCACGGTCGTTGTGACGGCCCGCTCGTACGGCGTTGTGAAACGCCGCTCCATTTCTTCAGGCGGGATGCCGTTGAACGCCCAGATCACCGACACCACGGGGATGTCGATCTCGGGGAAGATGTCCGTGGGCATCCGGAGCAGCGAGAGCACTCCGAAGATCACAACCAGCAGCGCGCCGACGATGAACGTGTAGGGGCGCCGAAGCGCGAGCAGGACTATCCACATCGCCGGGTTGATGATGCCGCGCACGGGCCGCCGGCGATCGCGCCGGGCCCTGTTCCTAGTCTACGCAGCACGGACCGTTTCCGCTCGATAGCGGCGGGCGTTTTCGTGGCGGCCGCAATCCGCTATCATGCCCCGGTATGGGCCGCCTTGTGAAGTACCTCGCCAATCTGGGTTATGGCAGCCGCCGCGAGGTGGCGCGGCTCCTGGCGGAGCGACGGGTTCGCGATACCGAGGGGCATCCGCTCACGGATGACGCAGCATTCACGCACGCGTCGGTTCACGTCGACGACGCGCCGCTGGATCCGGCACCGGGGTCCGTGATCGCACTCCACAAGCCCCTCGGTTATGTCTGTTCCACCACGGACGCGAGCAATCCGGTCGTTTACGACCTGCTGCCACCACGATTTCGCGACCGCTCGCCGATCATGGCCGCCGTCGGCCGCCTGGATCGGGATACCTCGGGACTGCTGCTGCTCACCGACGATGGCGCGTTCAATCACCGTCTGACGTCGCCCCGTGCACACATCCCCAAGGTGTATGAGGTCACACTGGCCGCGGACTTGCGCGGCGATGAGGCGGCGTTGTTTGCGAGCGGCACGCTGCGCCTGGCCGGCGACGACGAGCCGCTCGAACCCGCCGACCTGCTCGTGCACGGCGCGCGCGCGGCCCGGATCACGCTGGCCGAAGGGCGATACCATCAGGTTCGGCGCATGTTTGCCGCCGTTGGCAACCATGTCGACACGTTGGCGCGCGTGGCGATTGGCGGCCTGCACCTCGCCGACCAACCCGCCGGAGCGTGGCGCGTCCTCTCCGCCGACGAGCGATTGCTCCTTACGGACAGGTCGCGCCAAGTACCTTGAAGCGCCGCCCGTTGTGCCGCGTGCGGACCATGCCAAACTCCGCCTGCACCGCACCCTCGTACGGCAGCGTCCGATTGGCGACCAGCAACAGGCGTCCACCGGGACGCAGCCGCTCGCGCGCCTCGCGAATGAACTGCCGAGGGACATCGAGGTCGGTGTGCTTCCCGACATGAAACGGGGGATTGGCGACCACCACGTCAAACGTCTGATCGGACACGGCTGACGCGACGTCGCTGACGAGCGCCTGCGCATGGGGCACGCGCGCCGCCTCGAGTGTGCGCGTGGCACATCGCACCGCCTCACTGTCGGCGTCGACGAGATACACGGCCCCCGTACGAGACTGGAGCGCCGCCACGGTGCCCAATGCGCCCGCCCCGCATCCGATGTCGAGCACGCGTTCTCCAGGCTGCACATCGATCAACCCGGCGAGCACCTCGCTCGCTTCATCGAGATGCTCCCACGAAAACACCCCGGGACGCGAGTAGAGCGTGAACTGAAATCCCTGGAGAGCAACCGGCACGAAGTGAAAATGATCGGGATCGCCAAAGGGACTCTCGATCGCGGCGGCGCTCGACGGCAGTGTGTCCGGTCGCACCGCGGACACGAGACGATGACTTGAATGCTGCGCATCCACCCGGACCGCACCAAACAGCGATTCCATCGCATGGACGGCGGATTTGACGCCTTCGTGGCTGCCACCGGCCAGCAAACAGCGCCCACCGGGCCGCAGCGCACGTACCGCATCGTGCAACAGCTGCTGCATCACCAGACGTTCCGGGACGACGCGAATCGTCACCACATCGGCCGTCACGCCGGCCGGGATGCCGAAGGTCCCCTGGCCAAGCACACAGTGCACGCGCGGGGAGATGTCCTCGAGTGGATACGCATCCGACGCCATCGCGATCGTCCGCTGGCACGCCTCATGCGCCAGCAGCTGTCGATCAGTCATCCACACGGTCGACGCACCGGCCCGCGCGGCGACCAGGCCGACCAGGCCGTTGCCCGCATTCTGGCACAAAGCGACACGTACCGCTTCCGGCGCCCGCGTGAGCACATCAGCGACCGCTTCGGACAACATCACCGCTGCGGGGTCATCGTGCCCGTGCGAAAAGAGCCCGGGCTTCGTGGCAAAGCCCATCGCGCGGCCGCGCACGACTGCACGGCCCTGCTGCCACTCGTGGTACGGCAGTCCCGAAGCGGAGTTCGTGATCAACGTGAAGGGCGGAAGCGAAGGGGGATCATGAATCATAGACCACGGCTGCGTACTCGCGCGCCGGGTGACACGCGTGCTCTCGACCGAGGTGGCATTTACGCCCCGTGAACGGACACGGGCCCCGACATCGCTGTCGGGGCCCGCGTTGGTTGTCCGGCCTTGACCGTCCTGCACCCATGGGCCTTGTAGGAGTTGAACCTACGACCTCACGCTTATCAGGCGTGCGCTCTAACCACCTGAGCTAAAGGCCCTTTGGAATGGCGTGCCGCACCGAATTCGGGTTCGGTACGCCATTTCACCAGAGCCACGTAATTAAACCAGTACCCGTCTGACCGTCAACGGCACGCCGGTGATAGCACGTGATCCGCTGACCGCGTCGGCGGCGCTCAGTTACGCGTCTGGATCATCGCCCGTGTCGTCGAAGTCCTCTTCGAGATCGTCGAGGCTTTCAAACTCCGGATCGTCTTCATCGTCGTCGTCGTCATCGTCGTCGAGATCATCATCGTCGTCGAGATCGTCGTCGTCATCATCGTCATCATCATCGTCGTCGTCGAGATCGTCGTCATCATCGAAATCGACATCGTCATCTTCGTCGAGATCATCATCCTCGTCGTCGACGTCTTCATCTTCGAAGTCGTCGTCAAGCGCGAGCGCAAAAATCGAGGACGGCAACTTCTCTTCGAGCGCGTCCACAGACGACGACCCGAACAGCTCCAACATGGGATGATTCTCCTGCACGATGTGATTGGGCGGGCTACCCGGTCGAGATCCGGGAGGCCGATGCATGACGCGGCGCGACGAGGCCCCGTGCTGCAATCAAGGGCAAGTATCGGCAGGGAGCCGCCCGGACGCAACTGCCCGAAGCGTGCATCCCGCATGCTTTTTCTGCCGATCTGGGCCGGGGCGCGATGAAGATCACGCCGGTGCGCGTGTGCCACGCCGCCAAGGACGGCGTGGCACCGCCGGGAGCCTCACGCCGAGGCGCGGTCCCGCTTGGCTTCGCGGTTGGTCCGCTTGCGATCACTGGTGGCCAGCAACCGCTTCCGCAGCCGGATGTTGTGCGGGGTGATCTCGATCAATTCATCATCCTCGATGTACTCCAGCGCGCTTTCCAGCGTCAGCTCGCGCGGCGGCTCGAGGGTGATGTTTTCGTCGGTCGACTTGGTGCGGATATTGGACAGCTTTTTCTCCTTCGTCGGGTTGACGTCCATGTCACCCGGTCTGGAGTTTTCACCGATCAGCATGCCCTCGTACACCGCGTCGCCCGG
>JAGNMU010000448.1 GCA_017991005.1 Gemmatimonadaceae bacterium
GTACGAAATCCCGGCTGGACGATTGGATGCCGGGGAATCACCAACTGAATGCGCCCACCGCGAGCTCGCGGAGGAAACCGGGTACCGGGCGGAGCGTGTCGAACATCTGTTCACGATGTTCACGACGCCCGGCTTCACGGACGAGAAGATCCATCTCTTTCTCGCCACGGGACTTACCGCAGGCGAATCGAACCGGGAAGCGGACGAGTTTCTCGAACTCGTGCCAACCCGGCTGTCCCGCGCCCTGTCCATGGTTGAGCAAGGGGAGATCCAGGATGCCAAAACGGCGCTGGCACTCCTGTACGCCGCTGGATTCCGACTCGGCTGAGCTCGCTTTGATAGGGTAGTGTCCTCGAAAAGTGTCCACTTTCGGGGAACGGAATCCAATTTTGAGCTCACGGCGTAGTCAGTGATACGGGGCACGGAAACGCTAAAGCGTTTACCCGTAATTACTTGGGCACGCGAGTTCCAGAAAGTTCCGTGTGGGTCCCTTTTCGGCACGGGGCGTGCATTGAAGACGGGTGCGCAGGGCGATGCACTGCCGGAATGCCCGGTGGGATGTTGCTGGCGCCGTGATCCTCTGGGGTCATGACACTGAAGTGGAGGACTCGACTGATGGCCGAACTTGCTCGTACGCTCACGACCAAACTTGCTCAGACCGTGCCGGTGCGCGAGCACCTGCGCACCCTCGAAGACGGTGATGTCGTGTCCGCATTCCTCGCTGGCGAGGAGCGCGCGTTCGAAGAGCTGGTCGACCGGTATCAGGGGCGGTTGCTGAACTTCGTCTACCGCACCATCGGCGACCGCGATCGCGCGGAAGACCTGGTGCAGGAAGTCTTCATCCGCGTCTACCGCCACATCGGTCGTTTCGATCGCTCGAAGAAGTTCTCGACGTGGATCTATACCATCGCCTCGAATCTGGCCAAGAACGAGCTGCGCAACCGGTCGCGCAATCCGCTCGTGCTGTTCCAGACCATCAAGGCCAAGTTCGAGGACGACGAGCGCCCGCTCCAGTTCGAGGACGTGCACACGCGCCCCGATGACCTGTTCCGCAAGCGTCACCTGCGGGAGATGGTCGAAGACTCGGTGGCCAAGCTGCCGTCGCATCACCGCGAGGTGTTCGTGCTGCGGGAGCTCGAAGGCAAGTCGTACGAGGAAATCGCCGAGATCACTGGCGTGAACCTCGGGACGGTCAAGTCGCGCCTCAATCGCGCGCGGACCGCCTTCGCGGACATTATCGCCCCGCTGGTGCGATAAGCGTCGGATCGACCGAAGGGCTGTCCCCCCGAAAGGACAAATCGCTCGAAAGACTGGAAACCCTCCGCCGGATTGCCTCGGCGGGGGGTTGAGCGTATTCGGAAGGTGGATACCGAGGCCGGAACCGGCTTCATTGCAACGGGTATCCTGCCGTGCGCGTCTTTCGAACGTGCCCTTCTCGAACCAGACCCGATGCCGCCGCAGTTGATGGCCCAGATGGACTGCCGAAATTTCCGCAAGCGTCACCTCGCGTACCTCGACGACACCCTGTCGGGCGATGAGATGGCCGCGGCGCAGCGACACATCCTCGCGTGCGATGCCTGCGCCGCCCACGACACGATGGTCCGCCGTTCGCTCATGGTGGCGCGCAGCATGCCGTCCATTGAACCGTCCGCCGCGTTCCAGCAGAAGTTGCAGGCCCGCCTTGCCGAGTGTCGGCAAGAACGCGAGCTGATGCAATCGGGCGGTACGATCCCGCTGGACGAGACCATCGCCGCGCTCATGTCGCCAGTTGGTGGTGCACGATTCAGCTGGCGATCACCCCGCACCCTCGCCGCGATTGCGGCCGGCGCGATGATCGGCACGATGACATGGCGCGGGATTGCGCCGTCGGACACACCCTTGGTGGCCATGGAGCCGGTGATTGCGTCCCAACCGGCACATCGGGACGCTCCGTACACGTCCCCGTACGTGTCGCCCGCGCTGCTACAGGCCATGGCCACGGGGAATCCCGTCTGGCCGGCCACTGTGATCATCGAAGAAGCGCCAACGCAGTTCATGAACGTGGACTATTCGATGATGCTCGACGACCGGTAACCCGATCGCGATTCTGTACCGAACCGGGTGTCGCGCGGGGTATCTTTGTAGGCCATGCCGCCGCGCCCGGAACCCAGCCCCAAGGAAGTTGACCCACGTCGCGTCATTCTCGCGGCGGTGCAGGCGCGGGCCTTTGCGCCCGTCTACTACCTGTTTGGCGACGACGACTATCTGAAAGACCTGGGCGTGCGTGATCTACTCGACGCCGCCATCGACCCATCGACGCGCGATTTCAATCTGGAATCGCGACGCGGTGGTGATCTGGATGCGGAGTCGGTGAGCAGTTTGTTGTCGACGCCGCCGATGTTGGCTGAACGCCGCGCGGTGCTGCTGCGAGACGTGACGCTGCTCAAAAAGGCGGCGCGGGCGCAGCTCGACAAATATCTCACGCGCCCGGCGAGCGATACGCTGCTGTTGCTCACCAGTTCCGCTGGCACGAAGCCGGACGCGGCTCTCCTGAGTGCTTCGGTTGCGCTCGACTTCGCACCGCTTTCTCCGGAACGTGTGCGCCGATGGATCGCGCATCATGCAAGCACGGTGCTTTCGGTAAGCGTCACGACTGATGCGGCCGAACTGTTGCAGCAAGCGGTGGGCAACGACCTGCAGTTGCTGGCAGCGGAGCTCGACAAGTGCGCCAGTTATGCCCTCGGCGCGGCCGAACGTCGTGGTGAGCAACACGCGGCGGAGATCGATGTTGACGCGGTGAGTGCGGTGGTCGGCGTGCGTCGAGGCGAAACCGTCACCGATCTGCTCGACGCGGTGGCGCGCCAGGATGCCGCAGCGGCCATTCCGCTCATCAATCACGTCCTTGGCCAGCCCAAGGTGACCGGTGTGCAGGTGGTGATGATGCTCAGCACGCAGGCGTTTGCGCTGACCTATGGACGTGCGCGTCGCGACGCCGGTGTGCCCACCAATCGACTGCCCGCGGAGTTTTTTGCCTTTCTCAAGGAGACCGGAGGTTATCCCGGTCGCCCCTGGAGTGAGGCTGCATCGGCGTGGACCAAAGTGACCGATCTCTGGAGCGCATCCGCGTGCGAACGCGCGCTCGCGCTGCTGCTGGATGCCGACATAGCACTCAAGGAGACGACGGTGTCGAATGTGGAGCAGACGATGATGTCGCTCGTGTTGTCGCTGTGCGCACTGCGCACGCCGCGACGGAGTGCGGCGTGATGCGGGCGACGATTGTGCGATGTGTCGTGGTGCTGTCCTGCGTGTGGTGGCCTGTTGCCGATGCCGGCGCGCAGCGGGCGGCGAGTGGCGCCACGGTTTCCGCCGCCGTGACGACGACCGTGGGACGCGCCCGTGCACTGGTGGATGGCGGCGATGGCGCGGCGGCGCGCACGCTGCTTGACTCGCTCGTGACGGGAACGGAAACGGGGACCGACGATCATGCCGAAGCGCTGTTCTGGCGCGCCGTCCTGAACGACCGCGCCGCCGACGCCGAAAAGGATTGGCGGCGGCTGGTGATCGAGTCGCCGTTTGCCCCACGCGTGCCGGAGTCGTTGCTGCGACTGGCTGATCTGGAAATTCTGCGTGGGCGACCAGACGCCGCGCGCGTGAATCTCGCGCGGTTGTTGCGGGACTTTCCCGAATCGTCGCACCGCCCCAAGGCCGTGTTGCTGACCGCACGCAGCTATTTCGAAGAGCGGGATGTGACGCATGCCTGCGAAACGGTGGCGTCGCTGCGCGCCGATGACATTCCCGAGGGCGAACTGACGCTGCAGGCCAGCGAAATGCGCACGCGCTGCGCGGCGGCGGCCGCGGCAGCCGTCGTTGAACCCGCCGGAACACCCGCCGGCGCACCGTCACGCGGCGCGCCATCACGAGGCGAACCGGCGACGGACGATCG
>JAGNMU010000449.1 GCA_017991005.1 Gemmatimonadaceae bacterium
GGTCATGTTCTCGCGCGCCGATACACTCCGGTATCAGCAACCGGAGCACCGACTCGCGCGCAACGATGCCAACGCGCTCAATCGCCGAGTCACGGTGCTGTTCTTTGAGCCGGGTACCGTGTACGCCACCGATCGCTGGCCGTGTCCTCGTGCAGGCGAGGGGGTGGCCGGGTGCCGGAAGCGCTACTGGTCGGACGCCGCACTCCGTGCGCAGCATCTGGCGTCGGAGCGACGGTATCCTGATGCACGCGACACGTTTCAGTGCCGATTCTACGATCGGCTCCTGGATGTCGTCGGCACACGGCGCCGACAATTGCGATGCCAGTTACACGATCCTCGATTGCAGCCCATCGGTCGGACGAAGGTCATTGTGCGCCATGGCGACGCCGCGATCGAAACCATGAGCGACAGCAAGGGATGGATCGTGGTCACACTGCCGCAGCATGTCATCAACGTCCGCGTTGAATATGTCGCGCCCAGTGACGGGATCCGGTACCACGTGCCCGTCTCACTGCCCGCACTGTTGCCGACCGCTGAGGAACGCTATCTCGCGCAGATGGTCGGGCTGGGGTTCGGCGATCCCGGGGAACCGCTGCGGGTGGTCATCTTGCGTTTTCAGGGCGCGCATCCGGAGCTCACGCTCACCGGACGTCTGGATGATCAGACACGCGCGCGATTGGACCGGCTGCGCGACACGGCACTCACATCTGAACTTGGAACGGCCGATGAGTGAAGAGGAGACGAAGGGTGTCCCCCGCGCGCTGTATTACATGGCGATCGACGGCACATCGGCCGTCGACAGCGTGGTGTACGGCGAACTGCTCGAACGCGAACTCGGATGGCGCAATCTGGTTGGCGAATTTCTGGCGCCGGCCGCGGATGATCCAACACGACTGCATGATCCTGCGCACCCGTATTTGCCGATCTGCGTGTACAAGGCCAAGACGGCGTCCAAGAAAGTTGCTGTCATTTGCCCGCATGGCCGCGAATCGGCGGGGCGGGAAAAGATGTGGCAGAAGTATGCAGGAGAACTCCCGTCCGAGCAGGCGGAAGGACGTTTTGAATCGGACATCGCGCCGGGGCTGGTCACGTATGGTCGCGCCAGTGCGGCGGAGAAGTCCGCGATCTACATGAAAGAGCTACTGCTCAATCCGAGTTTCGAAGTGGTGGAGGAGAACGGCGCACTGGTGCGTCGTTTGGCGACTGCGGAAGTCGTATCGGATGACCGCGAGCACGGCACCGCTTTCAGCGCAGACCTGCTCATCGTCAGCTCACATGGCTGGCTTGGTGGCTGGATGAAAGGGAATATGGTGGGCGCGTGGAAGGAGGCCGAGCCGGAGAGTGCTCGCGAGGAGTTCATTCCGTTCTCGCCGTACTTTCTGGTGGGTGAAGCGGCCATGGAAAACGTGCGCTTCACCGGTCCTCGCTGGATCATTCTCGCCCAATGCTCGACGCTCAACATGGCGACGTGGCCGTTGTGGGCCCGGGTGCTGTTCCTGAGTGATCCGCCGGTCCGGGGCATTCTTGCCTATGAGGAATCGTCTCCTTCCGCCGAGGGCTCGATCCCCATCGCGAGAAACTTCATCAAGTACTGCAAAACGATGACCGTTCTCGATGCGTGGAAGAAGGCGAACAAGCGCATCAAATGGGCCGCGTTGGTGCACAAGAACGCGGTCGACGACCGACTCGGTGAATGGCGGGAGTTCGTCGATCCTGAGGACACGACGACGGACGACACCACGTCCAATTATCGTGGCTACCTCTCGGGGCTCAAGGACGGCGTGGACGTCTTCGACAAACAACCGCCGTTTGAGTTGGTACTCTCCTCGATCAAGCCACGAACTGCATCGCCTCGGGACGCAGACTCCGAGTGGCTCGACATCACGCCGGACAAGCTGTGCCTGGGGCGCGCGTACGTCATCGCGGAGCGTTACGGGCGCGTGATTGTGTATGCTCCCACCGGTCGGCCGATCGTCAGCGCGCGCATTCGACTGGTGCACATTCGCCGCACTTATCGCAAACAGTGTCCGGTGTCCTCGATCTTCCAGACGCTCGAGCCGAGAGATGCCGATGTCGACCGGGTGCGGGTGGCCTTCGACCCCAAAGACAAATACAGCATCGAAGTCGAGTCGCTGGTTGGGCCGGTGGATTCACTCACCTTCCATTTTCGCGCGGCGACGGAGCGAGTGTTGGGCAGGAGTGTGCTGGAGATGCACCATTCGTATCTATGGCTGGCAGTCGCTGTCACATTGGCCGACGGCACCACGCTGGAGAACGACTTCACCACGACCGGCCTGAGCTTCTGATATCGCCTGCGCTCTACCGCAGTCGCTCCGCCACCATGCGCCGCAGCGTCCCGTCCTCGAGATAGCGACGCAGATACTTTCCCGGGCAGCCGGTCTCGGCGTAGTGATAGTGGCCGCCGATTTTCTCGAGCGGCAGGTTGAACGACCTGAGCGCGTACGCCATCATGTCGGCGATCGCGGCCAGCTGCGCGGGGGTTGGCTCCTGCTGATCGTAGTTGCCGATCATGCTGATCAAGAAATGACCGCTCGGATCGTACGTTGTGTTCGTTTCACCCATGAAGTGCCAGTCGCGCCCCTCATGCACATCGCCTTCGAGATCGAGGAGATAGTGATACGGGACGTCCCACCAGTTCCGCTCCGCCGCTCCCCACGACTGCAGCCCGCGCAAGCGCGCGACGGGATCATCGGTGGGGCCCAGCGGCCGGCTGTCGCCGGTATGATGCAGCGTGACATGCGTGATGCGATGCGGGATGCGCAAGCGCAGCGCGGCCCCGCCAGCGACGAGTGACGACGCGACTTCGGGAGGGACAGATGCCAAGGTTGCCACTTCGAGTGCGACGAGCCCCGCCCCCAACTCACCGGGGCCGTAGATCGCCACGATGGCCACGTGATAGCCGCGCCAGTTGAAGGCAGCGCCCTCCGATACCAGTCGCTCTTCCGACACGCCACTCTGCGTCAGGCGGAGTTGGACGAGGTCTATCGGTTTGGCACCGCTCGAATCGACCGTCGTGCTGCGCACGCCGATCGTCAGATCACGAAAAGCAAGCGAATCGCCAACGCGCTTGTTCTGACGCGTGGCATCGGCAGCGTGGCCAACCGGGGGCGTGACCAGCCATGCAGCGTGCGGAATGATCCGTGGCTGCGGCGCACCACTGCCGAGTGGGTGCAGCGGAATGGTGAGCGCCGAAACTGCCGCGAGGATCGAGCCGAAACGAACGGGAAACACGTGCACTCTCCGATTTACAGCGCGTGATCGACGGGCAACCGGTCGCGCGTGCGCACGCCGTCGGCGAAGGGCCCAAGCAAATGGACGATGCTGTTGGAATAGTACGTGATCAGCGGTCGTCCGCGGGGCAGGATCAAATAGCCATCCCCGGCACGCGCGATGACACGGCGCAGGCGCAACATCCGGTAGGCCCGATCAAAGGTTTCGGCAATGTCCCGGTCGGCACGCACCACACGGCCGTTGAGTTCCTGAAGCACGTCACGCATCGCCGCCATGCGCTCCAACAACTGGTCGCGTCGCACAAAGTCGCCTTCAAAACTCTTGAGGGCGGCACACGCCAACGGAACCGGCGTGACGGGCACGATGGTGCCGATGCGGGTCAGCACGCCGTTGGCAAACTCCTGCACCTGCGCCAGCCGCTCGGGACGGGACAGCGTGAACAGGTCGATGCCCCGAAACTCTAGCGACGACAGCCACCCGTCGATGGGCACGGGCTGCCCGATGGTCACGGCAGCCCGCCCGTAGCGCCGCCACCGTCCGGTGAGCAGTCGCGCCGTGTTCCAGAGCGCAAACCGCCCGACCTCGCGCAATTGGTCCAGTCGCGATGTCACCGGTCGATCCGCGTGCAACTCCAGCTCACGCAGCAACGATC
>JAGNMU010000451.1 GCA_017991005.1 Gemmatimonadaceae bacterium
CTTCAAGCCACGCCGTGGGCCGCTGATTCGCCGCTTTTGAACAAAATGAAACAACGCAGCAGCATCCCACGCGCTTCCCCAACACCGAAGCCGTTCTTCGCGCGCTCCCAGTTCCTCAGCGAGCTTCGCGTTCAGAAGTGCTTCGCGAACTCTCGCCGTTCTCCAGCTCTCGCCGTTCTCCAGCTCCCGCCGTTCTCCAGCTCCGCTGTTCTCCCGTCACCGCAACGCCCCCGGCACCGACGCCAGCAGCCGATCGACAAACCCGTTCACTGACTGGTTCGAATCGATCCAGCGCACCACCGCCACGAGGTCGTTCACCGGATCGACGTAGATGATGTTGTTCCCCGCGCCGACATGGACGAAGGCCTGCGGCGGTGCCGACACCACGTACTTGCGATCGGTATTGAGAAACCAGTTCATGTAGCCGTACGTCGGCTGCGCCACCGTCGGCGTCAGCGCCTGCGTCACCCACGCGTCGGAGAGCAGACGTTGCGTCCCCCACACGCCGCGGCGCTGCGTGAGCAAGCCAAAGCGCGCCATGTCCCACGCGTTGATCATCATGCCGCCGCCCCAGTGACCGCCGCCGCTCACTGACTGCACCTCACGGCCGTCCAGCACGATCCACGAATTGTCGTACCCATACCAGCGCCATGTCGGCGACGCACCGATCGGATCCATGATCCGCTCCCGCAGAACTTCCGGCAGTGGACGGCGCCAGATCTGCAGCGCGGCCAGCGCCAGCACATTCACGCGCGTGTCGTTGTACTCGTAGGTCGATCCCGGCTCGACACGTGCGCGTGTGGTCCAGGTATTCACTTGCTGCGCCGGTCGGTCGGCCCACTCGGGCTTGCCCCACAACGTGCCTTCCCAGTCACTCACTTGCCGAAGCAAATGATCCCACGTGAGGCGCTTGTTGTGTGGACTATCAAATGGGCGCAGCCACCGTGCATCACCCGGCCAGTCGGCGCCAAGCCCCGCGCCGTTCGGACGTGCACGAAGAATCGGGCCGATCACGTGCGACAGCGTGTCGTGCACACTGCGAATGCGACCGTCGTCCACGGCCAGTCCCACCACCGTGCTGAGAAAACTCTTCGTCACACTGTTCGTAATTTCCACCGCCGACGGATCGCCCCAGGTGGTCACCACGTAACCCCGACGCACCACAATGCCAGTCGCGCCACCGCGCGGAGCAAGCGGGCCGATCGCCGCGCCGAACGGCTCGCGACCGAACGTCTGGTAGTGATTGAGCTCGAGGTCACGCGGTGTCTTGCTTTCCTTCTCCATCGCGTACGCCACGGCCGCCGCCAGTTTCGCCGAGTCCATTCCCACGGCACTCGGCGACCGTCGTTCCCATGCACCGGCCGGCGGAACGTACGCAACCATCCCCGCGCCCTTCTTGCCTTGTGCGTCTGCGGCTGATGCGATCAGACACAGGGCCGCGACACTCCAGGATGTCCGATTCATTGCAGCACCGGTCCCTTTTTCTTGGCCGTGATCACGCCCGGCACCTTGCTGGCCTGCAGTAGTGCGTTGAAGGCGGCGATGTCGGTCGTTTCCACCGCTTCCACTTCGGCGCTGAGTGACTTCCACAACGCCTCGAGTTGCACCAGGCGATCGCGCACCGGCTGCGTCACGCCACTGTTGCCTTCCACCTGCCCGAGCAGAAATCCGTACTGCCCGTTGATCCCGTTCGCGTAGTTGATGATGTCCTGTCCGTTCGATGCCTTCGTGGTCATGCGCGGGTCAAGCGCACTCAGCTTGGCGGTCAGTGCGCGCCCTGCCTTGGCCACCGTATCCGCGGCCGCGACCTCCTTGGCGCGTGCCACAAAGCCTTGCACTTGTGTACGCAGGTCACGCACGCGCAGCACGGCATCGTGAATCTCGGTGATGCGATTGGAGAGCAGATTGGCCAGCGAATCACGCTCGGCGATCACGCTCGCCGCCTCGCGGATGCGCGGATCCTGCCGCACCTCAAGCGGCTGCGTGCGTGCCACGCCGCCGGCTGTCAGGCGCACGGTATACCGACCCGGCGACACGCGCGCACCGCCATCCGATGGCGCGCCAAACAACAGCACACTCCCCAACCGTGTGGGAGCGGCACGACGCAGATTCCAGGAGAAACTGTTGAGCCCTTCCTTCACGGTCAGCTTGTTCACCGAATCGCCGCGCGTGGCAAACGAACGTACCACGGTCCCACGCGCGTCCAGAAACTCGAGGAGCACGGTGGACGCGGTATCGGGTGCCGCGGCAAGTCGGAAGAACACCGTGGCGCCATAGGGCGGATTGCGACCCGCATTGCGCGTCGGGCCCGACGAGCCGCCCGCCAGCACCGCTGCGCGTGGCGCGTACAGATGCACCGCTGCCGTGGCGATGGAATCGGCACGCTGACGCAGCACCGAGAGATCGTCGAGAATCCAGAACGACCGTCCCTCAGTGGAGGCGATCAGATCATCGTGCTTGACTGCGAGATCGGTCACCGGTGTCACTGGGAATCCGGCAAAGGGCTGCCACCGCGCCCCGCGATCAAACGACACGTACACCCCCGTCTCGGTGCCCGCATACAGCAATCCACGACGCGCCGGGTCTTCACGCACCACCCGCACCGGTTCACCGTCGCGCAGTCCGTTCACCAACCGAGTCCACGTGGCGCCGTAGTCAGCGGACATGAACACGTGCGGCGTGTTGTCGCCCACACGGTCCTTGCGGAACGACACAAACAGCGTGCCCGCATCGTGCGGTGACACGGCAATCTCGTTCACCAGACCATCGCCCCACGCCGCCGGTGTGACGTTCGTCCAGGTAGCACCGCCGTCGCGCGTTCGCTGAATCACCCCGTCATCCGTGCCCACAAAGAGTGTTCGCGCGTCGTGCGGTGATTCTTCGATCACCACAATCGTCGCATACACTTCACCGCCGGCGCCTTCGTTGGTGATCGGTCCGCCGCCCCATCCCTGCCGCGTTTTGTCGTTGCGTGTCAGGTCGGGTGACACCGGCGCCCAGCGTTGACCGCGATCCGTCGTGCGAAAGAGCACGTTGCCACCGTGGTACACCACCTTGTCATCGAACTGCGACACTTCAATCGGCGCCGTCCAATTGAAGCGATACCGCGTCTTGTCCGTCGGCTCCGTGAGATTCATCTCCGGCCACGGCATGATGGCTCGCAACACCTCGGTCTGCGTATCCAGCTCTTCGATGATACCCTGATAGCAGCCGCCATACACGAGTAGCGGGTTCTTCGCGCTCACACCCATGTTGGCGCTTTCGCAGCCCGGCCCTTCGTTCCAGTCACGCAGTCCGATCGATCCCCCCTCGGTGCGCGACTTGATGATCACCGACGAGTTGTCCTGCTGTCCGCCGTACAGCTTGTACGGAAACGCGTCGTCGACGGCCACGTGGTAGAACTGCGCCGTCGGTTGATTGTCTTGCGTGCTCCAGCTCTTGCCACCATCCAGTGACACCGAGGCGCCGCCGTCGTTCGCGTTGATCAGATAGCGCGGATCCGATGGATTGATCCACAGGTGGTGATTGTCACCGTGTGTGGCCGGCACCGTCTGAAACGTGCGACCGCCGTCGATGGACCGCATGATCGGCGCGTTCATCACCCACACGACATCGGCGTTCTTCGGATCGGCCGTGATGTTCATGTAGTACCACGACCGCGTCTGGATCAGGCGGTCGCCCGTCATCAGTCGCCACGACTTGCCGGCATCGTCCGACCGGTACAGACCGCCGTTTTCCGCTTCCACAATCGCGTACAGGCGATCCGGCGCCGCCGGTGATACCGCCACACCGATCTTGCCCATCAACTTGGGCAGGCCGTCGGCGAGCCGAGTCCATGAGTCGCCGCCGTCAACCGATTTCCAGATGCCACTCCCCGCGCCGCCGCTCCGCACCATCC
>JAGNMU010000450.1 GCA_017991005.1 Gemmatimonadaceae bacterium
CCGAGAGCACCGCATTCAAGGTGACCTCGTCGTACGGCTTGAGATACCGACAATTCACGACCGTGATATCGAGTCCTTCCTCGGCAAGCACCTCTGCCGCCTGCAGCGCGGTATTGACCATCGTGCCAACGGCGAGGATGGCGAACTCGCGTCCATGGCGCAGCACTTCCCACGTCCCGTAGGGCGTGGCCTTGATGCGTGAAAACTCCGGCGGCGTATCCGGCGACGCATCACGCGGATAGCGAATCGAGAAGGGGCCGCGCGTCTGTTCGACACTCGCGCGCAACAGCCCCAGCATCTCCTCGCCGTTGCGTGGCGCCGTCACCGTCATCCCGGGCACGGCGAGCATGTACGGAATGTCGTAGAGGCCCATGTGCGTTTCGCCGTCCTCACCCACCAGTCCCGCTCGATCCATGGCGAACACCACTGGCAGGTGCTGCAAGGCGACATCGTGAATGATGTTGTCGTACCCGCGCTGCAGAAACGTCGAGTAGATCGTCACGATCGGGTGCAGCCCTTGCGTGGCCATGCCAGCCGCGAACGTCACGCCGTGCCCTTCCGCGATGCCGACATCGAAGAAACGCTCCGGAAAAGCCTTGGCAAACGGACCGGTGCCGGTGCCACTGGGCATCGCCGCCGTGATCACCGTGACGTCCTTCCGTTCTTCGCCAAGCTCCAGCAGGCCCTTGCCGTAGACTGCAGTCCAGGCGGGGTTCGCCGTGCTGGTCTTGAGCTGCTTGCCCGTGGCGGGGTCGTGTCCGGGTGGCAGCGCATGCCATTTCTCGCCGTGATCGCCAGCGGGAAAGCCGCGCCCCTTCTGCGTAATCACATGCACGAGCCGCGGCGTATTCATGCCGCGCACCGCCGTGAACGTCTCGATCAAGGCGTCGATGTCATGGCCATCGATTGGGCCAAAGTAGCGAAAGCCGAGTTCCTCGAACAACACACCGGGCGTGAGAAACGACTTGACGCTCTCCTCCCACTTGCGGAGCAACGTGCTCATCCCGCTGAACGGCGCGGGGGCGTTGTCGACGAGTTCGCCGATGCGCGAACGCAAGCGATTATAGAGTGGATTGCGCTGAATGCTGGTGAGATATTTGTGCATGGCGCCGACATTCGGCGCGATCGACATCTCGTTGTCATTCAGTACGACGATGATGTCGCGATCGGAATGCCCGGCGTTGTTGAGTCCTTCGTACGCCAGCCCGGAGCCCATCGATCCGTCGCCGATGATCGCGGCAACTTTGAATTGCTCGTGATTGACGTCGCGGCCGGCGGCGATACCAAGTGCCGCCGAGATGGCCGTCGCGGCATGACCGGCCCCGAACGTGTCGTACTCGCTTTCGCTCCGCTTGAGGAAGCCGGACAGTCCGCCCTCCTGGCGCAGCGATTCCATGCGCCCGTTGCGTCCTGTCAGCAGCTTGTGCGGATACCCCTGATGACCGACGTCCCAGACCAACTGGTCGGCGGGTGTGTCGAACACCGTCTGCAGCGCGATCGTGAGTTCGACCACCCCAAGACCGGCGCCGATGTGTCCACCCGTCCGGGAGCAGATATCGATGAGCCGTTCCCGCATGTCCTGCGCAAGCGTGCGCAGTTCATCGCGTGAGAGCGACTTGAGATCTGCCGGCGACTGAATGCCATCAAGAATCGACATGATGAAGCTCGTGTAATGCGTCGCGGGCGACATCCGCGATGCTGTGGGTCCGCGTCCTGCGAGCGGCGTCCTACGAACGCCGTTCTACGATAAAGCGCGCCAGCTGTTCGAGCGTCGGAGTCAACAACTGCTCCTCCGCGAGCGCCGCACAGCCGTCCTCAACCAACGCAACCGCCTTCGCGATTGCTCCCTCCACCCCCAGCAGTGCCGGATAGGTGCTCTTGTGCAGATCCAAGTCCCGTCCGGCCGTCTTGCCCAGCTGGTCCGTCGTCGCGGTGATGTCGAGAACATCGTCCGCAATCTGGAACGCCAACCCGATCGACGAACCATAGCGGGCGAGCGCCTCCCGCTGCGCAGACGAGGCGCGCGCGGCCCGGGCGCCAAGCGTGACGGATGCGGTAATGAGCGCCCCCGTCTTGAGGCGATGCACGCGCTCCAGCGCGTCGACCGTGAGGTGGACCCCTTCGGCCTCGAGATCGAGCAGCTGGCCTCCGATCATCCCGCCACCGCCGGAAGCCACCATCAGTTCGCGTACGATGTCTCCGGCTTCATGATCGGGCAGTCCGAGGGCCTTTGCAGCATGCCACGCGCTGCGCGCCGCGAGTGGGACCATCGCCAGCCCAGCCGCGGTCGCGATCGACACGCCGTAGACGCGATGCACGGTGGGCCGGCCCCGGCGAACGTCGTCATCATCCATGCAGGGGAGATCGTCATGGACCAACGAGTACGCATGGACAACTTCGACGGACGCCGCCAGTTCCCGCGCATCGCCGGCTCCGCCGCACGCCCGATACGCCTCGAGAAGCAAGATGGCCCGCAGGCGTTTTCCTTCGCCGAGCAGGGAGTAGCGAATTGCTTCAGCCGTCAACGGCGCCAGATCGCCAAGCCAACGGGCGCAGAAACCGTCCAGTGCCTGCTGCACCGACACGCGATCGCCATGAAAGCTGACCGCAGGCGCGTCGTATCCCGTGGACGACATCGTTTCGCTCAGCCCCCGAGCTCGGTGACGGTGAACGTACCATCGGCGGCTTCCATCAACTGCTGCACGCGTGCATCCACCTGCTGCAGTGCCGCGCCGGCCGTCCGCAGATGCCCAATGCCTTCCTCGAACAGCGCCAATGCACGATCGAGGTCGAGGTCGGTGCGCTCAAGATCCCGCACGATCTCCTCCAACCGTTGCAGCGTTTGTTCAAAGGTCACGGAAGCTCCGGCAGGAAAGAAATGGGTCCGGCGTCGGGCAGCGGACGCGTTTCCCCGGCCGTCGCGGCGACAATGCCGTCGCGCAGCCACAGGTCGAACGTCCCGTCCGGGCGAAACTGACCCACATCGCTCAAAGTAGCGCCATTGGCGGCGCGCGCCACGGCGAATCCCCGTCCCAGCACCGCGAGTGGGGAGAGGGCCTGCAACCGTCCGGCCACCGACTCGATCCGGGCCCGACGCCGCTCGGCGAGCGTCGACGCCGCGACCGTCAACCGCTTCTGAACCTGGGCGAGCGCGGCGACGGCTCGGTCTTCCCGCCGCTGTGCGGCGGCGGCGAGACGTTTGCCAAGGGATTCCACGCGTCCCACCAGTTCGCGACGCGACGGCACCGCCATCTCCGCCGCGGCAGACGGCGTGGCCGCCCGAACATCGGCGACCAGATCGCAGATGCTGATGTCCACTTCGTGCCCAACGGCGGAAATCGTCGGCAACGGGCACGCAGCCAGCGCGCGCGCCACCCGCTCATCATTGAACGCCCAAAGGTCTTCCCGCGACCCTCCACCGCGACCGATGATCAACAGATCCGCGTCGGCCCAGCGACCGACCCGTTCGATGGCCGCGACGAGCGACTCAGGGGCACCCTCTCCCTGCACTTTCGCGGCCACGAGCACCAGCTCCACGGCCGCGCTGCGGCTCCGTGCCACGGTGATGATGTCGTGCAAGGCGGCGCCATCCGGGCTAGTGATCACCGCAATGCGCCGAGGAAACGCCGGCAGCATGCGCTTACGTGCCGGATCGAGTAACCCGTCCTTTTCCAGACGCAGACGTGTCTGTTCCAGCGCCTTACGCCACAAGCCGTCGCCGGCCGCCTCGATCGCTCGCACGGAGAACTGCAGATCGCCGCGAACCGGCCACACGGTCATCTGTCCGAAGGCGAGCACCTGCATGCCATCGTCGGGCGTCGCCGGAATGCGCCGCTGCTGGGCACTCCACACCACACACTTCACCTGCGCGTCTGCGTCGCGCAGCGCGAAGTACCAG
>JAGNMU010000452.1 GCA_017991005.1 Gemmatimonadaceae bacterium
CCGTCGGGGTGCTCACTGGCCTCGTGGGGATCGGCGGCGGGTTTCTCGTCGTCCCGGCGCTCGTGCTGTTTGCGAAAATGCCAATCCGGAACGCGATCGGCACCTCGTTGGCCGTTATTGCCATGAATGCGCTCAGTGGAGCGGTCGGATATCTTGGGCAGGCCTCGATTGACTGGGTCGTCGTCAGCTGGTTTACCGCGATCGCCAGTCTCGGAATGATCATCGGGACTCGCCTGTCCCCGCGGTTGCCCGCCCCGGTGCTACGCCGTGCCTTCGCGCTGCTGCTGCTGCTCCTGGCGGTATTCATGATCTGGCAGCACGCGACCAGCCCCTAATCACCACGGCGTGGAGCATGGATGTCCTTGTGCTTTTTATATGTGTATATTAGCATATCGCTACATAAGGAGTTTAATGCCTGTCGTCCCCCCACCCGTGAGGCCACTGCCATGCTGGTTCGACAGATCTTCGACGCGTCGCTCGCCCAGTACGCCTACCTGATCGGCTGCCCGCGCACGGGCGATGCGATCGTGTTCGATCCCGAACGCGATATCGACCGCTACTACGAGATCGCCGCGCGCCACAAGCTGCGAATCGTCGCCGCCGCTGATACGCACATTCACGCTGACTATGTGTCGGGGCTGCGGGAATTTGCCGAACGCGGCGTGACCGTCTACGCCAGCGACGAAGGTGGAGCCGACTGGCGGTATGAGTGGCTGCTGGGCTCCACCTATCCGCATCATCTGGTGCATCACGGCGACCAGTTCCGCGTCGGCAATATCGGATTCACGGTGCTCCACACCCCGGGACATACGCCCGAGCACGTGTGCTACTCCGTGGTGGATCACGGCAGTGGAGCCGATGAGGCCATCGGCGTGGTGACCGGTGATTTCGTCTTTGTCGGCGATCTCGGTCGACCCGACCTGCTGGAACAGGCGGCGGGTGTCATCGGCACGATGGAGCCGGGCGCACGTCAGCTCTATCATTCGCTCGACATCCTCAAGTCGCTCCCGGAGCACACGCAGATCTGGCCCGCGCATGGTGCGGGAAGCGCCTGCGGCAAATCGCTCGGCGACGTGCCGACGTCGACCGTCGGATACGAACGTCGGTTCAATCCGGCGGTGCGCGCCGCCACAAGCGAGAACGCGTTCGTCGAGTACATCCTCAGCGGCCAGCCGGAGCCGCCGATGTACTTCGCCCGCATGAAACGGGACAACAAGATCGGCCCGCGCGTCATCGGGCATGTTCCGGCGATTCCGCATCTCGACGCCGATACGATTGGCGCACTCGGCGGTCGGACCGACGTGGCCGTGCTCGACACCCGAGGACGCAAGGCGTTCCTCGCGGCGCACCTGCCCAAGTCACTGCTGTGCGAACTCGACTACCAGTTCACCAACATCGCGGGCTCGTATGTCAACGAGGGTGAGCCGATCTATCTAATCATCGATGAGGATCGGGTGGATCAAGCCGTCCGTGAGCTGATCCGCATCGGTCTCGATGATATCCGCGGCTACATCACGCCGGCCGAACTGGACCAGTATCTGCGCGCGGGCGGCCCATCGTCCCACATCGACTCGATCTCGATGGAGACGTTGGAAGCACGGCGCGTCGCTGGAGGCGTTCGCGTGCTCGATGTGCGCGGCAAGGTCGACTTCGACGTGTCGCACATTCCCGGTGCCATGAACATCGCGCATACGCGCCTCCTGGCGCGGATCGCCGAACTGCCGCACGGGCAGCCGGTCTTGGTGCACTGCAATAGCGGCGCGCGTTCAGCGCATGCCGTGGCGTTGCTGGAACGGTATGGGTTCGAGCCGGTGAACGTGGCCGACATGTACGCCAACTGGCGCGCGACCGCGACGGTGGGCGCATGACCACGTCACTTGCCGAGATCCGCGACGCGGTGTCGGTTGATGGTGCGCGGGATTCCGTCACCGACCCGTCGATCGCGCAGCTGTCGCAGCTCGTGGCGCGTCTGGAGCGCGTGCTCGGCGTGCTGGAGCCGGCGCTGTCGCTCGTCCAACAGGTGCCCCCAATGATTGCCACGGCAGTTGATACCTTCGACGCGCTGGTCGCTGAAGGTCGCGCCAACGGTATCGATGTCGACCAGCGTGTTCGGGACGCATTGCATCTTCTCGAGCGTGTCTCCGCACCGGAAACCATGCGCGCACTCAATGTGATGCTCGATCGGATGCCCGCGCTGGCGGAGCTCGCACCGATGCTCGACACTGTCCCCCAGATCGTTGACGATGCGCGCCGCACCGCGCGTCCAATCGGCCTCTTGGGCACGCTCGGCGCATTACGCGATCCCAACGTGCAGGCCGCCGTGGGTGTGGCGGTGGCAACCGCACGCACCGTCGGACAACAACTGACCGCCGCGCAGCGAGGGCGCCCGTCATGACGCACGCGTTCAAGGACCACTATGAGGTGCTGATCATCGGCGGCGGCACCGGTGGCATCACCGTCGCGGCGAAGCTCAGCAATCGTGCCGATCGGCCGGAGATCGCCATCATTGAGCCGTCGGCGGAGCACTACTACCAGCCGCTCTGGACGCTGGTGGGCGCGGGTGCGGCAAAGCGGTCACAGACCGTGAAACCCGAGGCCATGTTCATTCCGCGGGGCACCACCTGGATTCAAGATCGTGTCACCACGATTGATCCGGTGGCGCAGCGTGTCGCACTTGCCGGCGGCGCGTCGGTCACGTACGAGCAGCTGGTGGTCGCTGCCGGCATTCAGATCGACTGGACGAAAATTCCCGGCCTCGCGGAGTCGGTTGGCAAGCCGGGCTCGGGCGTTGTCAGCAACTACGATTTCAATACGGTTGACGCGACCTGGGAGGCGATCCGGACGTTCCGCGGTGGCAACGCGATCTTCACGGACCCCAAAACGGCCGTCAAGTGCGGCGGCGCGCCGCAAAAGATCATGTACCTGGCAGAAGAGGCCCTCCGCCGTCAGCGCGTGCGCGACCGGAGCCGTGTGATCTTCATGAACGCCAAACCGGTCAATTTCACGGCGCCGGCGTATGCCACCACATTCCGGGAGATGTGCGCAGAACGTGGCATCGAGATCAATCTGGGACACGACCTCGTCGCCCTCCGGCCTGAGTCTCGCGAGGCCGTTTTTTCGCGCGCTGACAATTCCGAGCTCGTGATGACGTACGATCTGATCCATGTCACGCCACCGCAGAGCGCGCCGCAGTTTCTGAAAGAGAGTCCGCTCGCCAATACGGATGGCTGGGTGGACGTGGACAAACACACGCTCGCCCATACGCGATACCCGAACGTCTTCGCGCTGGGCGATTGCAGCAGTCTGCCCACGTCGAAGACGGGGGCCGCCATTCGGAAGCAGGCGCCGGTCGTGGCGGAGAATCTCATGGCCGTGCGCGCAAAGCAGGCCCTGCCCGCCTCATATGATGGGTACACCGCGTGCCCCGTGGTGACCGGATACGGGACGCTGGTGATGGCCGAGTTCGATTACAGCAAAGAACCCAAAGAGTCGTTTCCGTTCGATCAGAACCGCGAGCGATACAGCATGTACGCCTTGAAGGCGTACGCACTGCCCCAGTTGTACTGGCACGGTATGCTCCGCGGCCGCATGTAGCATTCACTTTCGCCTCTCTCCTCATGCCAACGTTTCGCCAGCAACACGTGGACGCCATCATCGACGTGCGATCGCCCATGGAGTTCGCGACCGGACATCTCGACGGCGCGCGCTGTGTGCCCGTTGATACCATCGAGCAACGCATC
This sequence comes from Gemmatimonadaceae bacterium, assembly GCA_017991005.1. Classification (GTDB taxonomy): domain Bacteria; phylum Gemmatimonadota; class Gemmatimonadetes; order Gemmatimonadales; family Gemmatimonadaceae; genus Gemmatimonas. The sequence continues at coordinate 3,741 of JAGNMU010000452.1, forward strand.
GATGCATTGCCGGGTCTGACCAAGCAGAGCAAGATTCTGCTATACTGTGCCAGCGGCGGCCGCTCGGCGCTCGCCGCGCAGATGCTCGAGTCGATGGGATACCAGCATGTCGTCGACGGCGGAGGTATCGGATCCGCACAGCG
>JAGNMU010000453.1 GCA_017991005.1 Gemmatimonadaceae bacterium
CACACCCGTACTGCGTGCGATACGCGCGCCCCATGACGATCGCCGCAATTTTTGCCAGCGCGTACGGCTCGTTGGTCGGCTCGAGTGGTCCGGTGAGCAGGTACTCTTCTTTGATCGGTTGCGGGCATTCTCTGGGATACACACACGAACTGCCGAGCATCAGCAGCTTGCGAACGCCGTGCTGATAGGCGGCGTGTGCCACCGCCAACTGCATCGCGAGATTGTCGTAGATGAACTCGGCCGGTCGCGTGGCATTGGCCATGATGCCGCCGACCGTGCCGGCGGCCATGAAGACGTACTCGGGACGGTATTCGAGAAACCACCGGTCGACGGCCGCGTGATCGCGCAGGTCGAGACTGTCGCGCCCTGCGGTGACGACGTGCGTGTGTCCCGCAGCGGCGAGGCGTCGGCACAACGCCGATCCCACCAGGCCCTTGTGACCTGCCACGAAGATTCTGGCGTCGCGCTCCACGATCTTGCCCATTTTAGTCTGCGCGCGCGACGGCATGTCGTGCCAGAGCGTCGAGTTGCGCGCCGAACGACCCGCGCGAGAAGTGTGAAACAACACGCGCGCGACCGGCCACGCCCATCCGGTCTGCGAGATCAGGATCGACGACGAGGCGTGCGAGCGCTTCCGCAAAGGCGTCGGCGGTCGGCGCCACCAGAAAGCCGGTCTCCGCGTCTTCGACGGTTTCGAGTGGTCCGCCCTCGGCCACAGCCACCACGGGGCGGCCACTGGCCATGGCCTCCACGGGCACAAACCCAAAGTGCTCGTGCGTCGGCGTGTACGCCACGGCCAGCGCGTCGGCGACGAGGGCGCGCAGATCCAGCTCGGGGAGTGACGGCAGAAAGTCGATTTGGTCGTCGAGTCCACACGCGCGCGCCTGGTGGCGCAACGCGGCCAGCGTGTCGACGGCGTCGCGCAGGCGCGCGTCGAATCCGCCCGCGATGGCCAGTCTCAGTGGCGCGAATGCACTTTGCGGCAGACGAGCGCGCAGCGCGGCGAATGCCGCGATCGCCAGCTCGACATTCTTCGATCGTTCGAATCGCGCGATCGACACGATCGTCGTGCGTGTCGCAGGGGGCGACGGTCGAGGCACCCAGCGATCGACATCCACGCCGGGATAGACCACGTGGGGGGCGGTCGCGATTGTCGGGTAGGTGCGCGCGAACACGTGCGCGGTGTAGCGGCTGTTGACCATGGTCACCGTCGCGCGCGCGGTGCCGGCTCGCTCGAGTGCATCGAACGGGCGGCGATACCATCGGTAGAGTCCGAGCCGCGGGGGCGTGAGTAACTGATCCGGAAAGTGGCAATAGAACAACACCGGCAGTCGTGGCCGAAACGCGCGCAGCACGGGAATGACGTGCGGGACGACGTCGCAGAGCACGAGATCGGGTGGATCCGGGTCGTGAAGAATGGCCATCGCGCCAACGGTCATCCTGGCGATGGCCGCTGCAGCCCTCAGTCGTCCGCCGACATGCACCGGCAGCCAGGCACCATGCACGCGCACATCTAATGTGCCGTCGCACGTTTCGTCGAACGCGCGTGTCCGGTCGTGGCTGCTCGTGAAGAGCGTGACGCGGTGGCCGCGCTGTTGCAGTTCAAGCGCGGCATCAACGATCAGCCGCTCGGCGCCGCCGAGGCCGAGATCGGGATGGAGAATGGCGATGCGCAGTGGCCGATCCTGCGTCTGGGTGGTCACTGCGATCTCTGGATGAGCTGGACGCAGGCCGCGGCAATGTCATCGGCCGCGCCGACTCGCGCGAGGGTGTGTGCGGCCCGCGACTGGATCTGCCACGAGGCGGGGTCGGTCGCCATCGTCTGCAGCCACGACACGGCAAGGTCGCGGTGCCAGTCGCGCTCGGTGACCGAAAGGCCGGCGCCCGCGCGTTGCCAGAGCGCGGCGTTGGCCGCCTGATGGTTCGCCGACGCATCGGCCAGCGGCACGAGCAGCGCGGGCACCCCTGCGGCGGCCAACTCGGCGATCGTGCTGGCGCCCCCGCGCGCGATGGCGACGTCCGCCCACGCATGGGCATCGGCGAAGTCGTCAACAAACCCATCGATGTTGGCCGCGATGCCGAGGTGCGCGTACCGCTCCCGCAGGGGCTCCGGCGTGTCCGATTGCTGTCGCACATGCACGCGAATCCCCAGCGCGCCAAGTTGGTCGAGCACCGGCGGCAGTTGCTCGTCGAGAAAATCAGACCCGCGTGATCCCGACGCGACGAGCACACGCAGAGGCACGTGCGGCGACGAGCGGTGGATGGCGGTGTCCGCACTCATCGACGCGCGGATCGGCACGCCGGTCGACGACTGCGGTGGGCCCAGCCCTTGAAACACCCGCGTCACCCACGGGCGGAGCCATCGATTCGCGAGGCCCACGTCGACGTTCGCTTCGAGAATGGCCGTCGGCACTCGGAGCGACCGCGCGGCGAGCAACACGCCGCCGCTCGCAAAGCCGCCGAAGCCCATCACCAACTGCGTGTGATGGTCAGCGAGAATGCGCCGCGCGATCACGATGGCCTGCGTGGTGTGCGTGGCCGCGCGCGCGAGTCCGGCGAGCGTGGCCCCGCGGATCGGACTGCCCGGCACAGGGAAGAACGGGTGGCCGGCGCGCGTCACGATCGATGCGGCCACAGAATCGGCGGTGCCGAGAAAGATCACGCGCGTTGCAGGGGCGTGTCGGCGGATGGCCTCGGCGACGGCAAGTGCCGGATGCGTGTGTCCCGCCGTGTCGCCGACGACGAGGGCGAGGCGCAGTGTGCTAGTCTCCTCCGGACGTACCCAATGCATGCGGCCGTTATTGTGCTTGGTGATCTCGGTCGAAGTCCACGCATGCAATTTCACGCACTGGCGCTCGCATCCGACGGCATCACCGTTGATCTGATCGGCGAAGAGGGCACACCGGTGCCGACGCGAGTGCTGCAGCACCCGCGAATTCGTGTCTCACGACTGACACCCCGTCGCGGTTGGACGGGTGTCATCGGGTCGGCACTCGCGCTGTGTCTGGCGTGTCGGCGCCTGCCGCGTCCCGACGTCATCATTGCGCAGACGCCGCCCGCCATTCCCACACTCGTCGTGACGTGGGTCATTGCCAGGCTGCGTGGCAGTCGCCTGATCATCGACTGGCACAATCTTGGATGGACACTGCTCGCCGTTCGGTTCGGCGCGGACCACCCGTTCGTGCGCGTGGCTCGTTGGCTCGAGCGTCAGTCGTCGTCGCTGGCGGACGCCCATCTCGCAGTGTCTGATGCGCTCGCGCATCACGTGCAGACGGAGTGGGGACTGACACACGTGCGTGTCTTGCGTGATCGACCGGCCGACGCGCAGAGTGCACCCGACGCCGCCGTCGCCATGCGCGAACAGTTGATCCGCAGCGCCGGGCTGGCAGCCCACGAACAGCCCGCCGTCGTCATCAGCCCCACGAGCTGGACGCGTGACGAAGCGCTCGACCTGGTGATGAGCGCCGCGGATTGTCTCGAGCAGATGTGGAGTGACGATGGGCCCGCCGACGGACTGGTGATCGTCGTGTCTGGCGAAGGCAGCGGCCGCGCCGCATTCGAGGCGCAAGTGCGCACTCGCACACCGCGCCGTGTGCGCATTGTGACCACGTTCGTGTCTGCCGACGACTATCCCTCGCTGGTTGCCGCAGCCGATGCTGGACTGTCGCTGCATCGGTCGTCGTCCGGTCTCGATCTGCCGATGAAGATTTGCGACATGTTCGGGGCGGGACTGCCCGTGTGCGCGCTCGACTATGGCCCGACGTTGCGAGAGTTGGTGACGCCGGATCGCAATGCCGTCGTGTTTCAAGATGCGACGGAGTTGGCGTCATGTCTTGATCGATGGTTTTGTGCCTGGCCCCAGCGCTCGGATGCATGGCAG